>JBGCFL010000232.1:0-2507 GCA_045106975.1 Ekhidna sp.
TTTGTATCTACGATGGCACTCGTTTCAAACGAGCGCCAGCTGAGGATCATTTCAATCTCAATTACTACTCGTGTAGATGTAGTGTCAGTCTAGCGAAACAGTTTCTATATTCATGAACCACACAATGAGATACAAGCGTAAAACTTAATGCTAAAGTCAATTTATAAAAGGATTTTTAGTTGAATCATCGTTAAACAGGCTTGGATTGTTGACTTACCTATACCTATTCTGACCAACTTTCATTTTTGTCTCTTCGACTTGCTGCCAACACTTTTATTATGCTGCATGTATACCGTGGCTAAGCTAATTTATTTTAAGGCAGAGAAATATGATATGCTTGGTAAAGACGTTGGTTCGTTTCTCCCTTTGTTTGTCGTTCTCTTTCCTACTCTAACCATAGACAAAAACTCAATTACCCCGAGAGCAGCTTCTTTTGCACAGATATATGAGGTTAGTCTTAGCGAGACGCTAAGACCAGTAGAGGGTGAGGGCGGCAGCCGATTAGAATAAGCACAAGTAGATACTTGCGCCAGCTAACTATTTATATTTCTGCAACCTTGGACTAGTTGGGGGCACTCTTTTCAAACGAGCGCCAGCCAAGGTGCTGCCTACTTTCATTCGTCTTTCAGCTTCGGTGCTTTTGGAATCCAGTTAACCAAGTGTTGAACAACTCCTTCATAGTAATTGAGAGTCATTTGCTCAATAAGCTCCACGAATTTCTTAGTGCTGGCGAAATTAGCTCCATAGCTCTTGATCAAAACTATGTTGAAAGCTTGCAAATCTTTTCCTTTTGCCTTTTCTTGAAGTGTTGAGAATTCACTCAAACCAACTTGTAGATGAGTTCGTACATATCGAATATCTGCTTCAATACAGATATCTTTCGAAAGTGAATTAAATAAGTCTTCTGACTTCTTTTTGCAATTTTCGAGTTGTTTGCCAATCCAAGTAACTCTGGCGACAGTGCCTTTATCTTGGGGTGGGATTACACTAACAGACATACTTACAACCCTTGTAGCAAAATCAGCTTTTACTTTAATGTCTGAAACTGAATCTCTAATAGAAAAGTTACTTGTTAGATAATGATCTTTGACTACTTTTTTTATATCGAACTTTACCTCCCTTGATTTAAATTTTACTAAAACTCCTAATTTTCTTGATAATAGGAGCGCTAGATCAGATTCTTCTTCTTGCCAGCTAATTACTGCATCGGCTATGTATTGATCCGATATTGCAAGTGGTTTAGAAGTTTTGATGTTTTCAGCAAGCTCTTTCCAGCCTGATTTCATTTGAGTATAACCTTTGATTCCTGAAATTGGGTTTTCAAAATAATGGAGAATCTCTTTCATTATTTCTACTTGGTCATCATCTTCGATATTCATATCATTCTTGAATAGAAGTAGTTGCCCTTTCGTTATTAAATAAGTCCAAGAAAAATGCAGTAGCGAAATAGCTTTAGGAACTTTAATATTTAAAGGTGATTCCGATGGGTCAGAAACAAATTCGTTAGAAATTGTTACGAGTTTGTTGACCTTCAAAGATTTGCATAGGTTTATGTATTTTGTGATTTGTTCTTCATCCAAAATATTTGTTTTATTCTTCAGCTCAAAGAAAGTTGCATCAGAAATCACTCCTTTGCTAACTACAATAATTAGTCCGTCAATTCGTGATGAACTAATTTCTGGTATGCAAACTTCTGTGAAATAATGAATTCGTCCGCTTCGACTTAATTTAATTTCCTTAAAGAAACTATCCCTATATTCTTTCACAAATTTGATAGCGCTTAGAAATATAGAGGTAAGAGCCATCTCGTCACCCGTTTTCAGAGTTGGAATCAATCGTGCATTCTGAGCTTGAATTTGTCCATTAACAAGAAATTGATCCAAATCTTCTTTTTTGAGTCCAACTAATTTGTTTACTTTCTTTTTGATCATGAGACTATTAATATAATTTTTAACTGACTAGTTATTGGTTAGCATATAACCACTAAAGATGATCATATCTACTACACACCTCTAATATACATAACTGAACATAGTAAGTGTAAAAGTTTTGCATTCCTTCGTTCAGCTCTTTTCTTTTAGATTTACTGCATGTCAGAATACATACTCTCCCTTGATCAAGGAACCACCAGCTCCAGAGCCATTATATTCAATAAGCAAGGAGAAATAGTCTCTATTGCTCAAAAGGAATTCAAACAATACTTTCCCAAAGATGGATGGGTGGAGCATGATCCGAAAGAAATTTGGTCATCACAGGCTTCTGTGGCAGTGCAGGCACTTTCAGAAAACAATATCAACTCAAAAGAGATTGCCGCAATAGGTATCACCAATCAACGAGAGACTACCGTGGTTTGGGATCGCAAAACAGGAAAGGCCATATATAAAGCAATAGTCTGGCAGGACAGAAGAACCGCTGGCTATTGTGATGAACTCAAAGCAAAAGATTGGGAAAAGAAGATTGGAGATAAAACGGGGCTCGTCATAGATGCCTACTTCTCAGGCACTAAA
>JBGCFL010000233.1:0-17251 GCA_045106975.1 Ekhidna sp.
TTTTTTTTGTTTTTTGTCTTCTTTTTTTTTCTTGGGCTTAGCTTTTTCATGCTCGTCACTTATCAGTTTTTTTTTCTTCAAATTCTTTCCTAAAGCCATCTATTTTAATTTAAAGAAGCTATTTCATTGGCGAAACCTATATAATCTTTTGCACTATTAGATGAGGGTGAATAGGTAATTACGCTCTTACCAAAAGAGGGCGCTTCAGATGCCTTAACATTATTCCGAATTGCTGAATTAAATATTTTAAGCTCATAATTTTCCGAAATATATTCTTTCACTTCTTCACTCAATTTCCTTCTTACGTCAACCATAACAGGCAAGACTCCCAGAATTTCTAATGACTTATTGAAAGTTGTATTGATTTTTTCAATAGTCTGCATAATTTGATCTAACCCCTGCAAACTCAAGACTTCCATTAACATAGGTATAATCACTGAATCAGAAGCATAAAGCGCATTTACCGCTAATATAGATAGCGATGGAGGGCAGTCGATAAGAACATAATCGTAATTACCTACATGATCTTTTAGAATATTGTCAAGTGTCTCTTGACGCCTATTTAACTCAATTAATGATAACTCTATATCCACTAACCTCATATCTGATGTAACTACGTCCATTCCTTCAGTAGAATGTATAACATCAGCAAGTTCAACTTCCCCATTAAACACGTCACAAATTGAAAACTCAACATCCAAGCCTAAACTATAACCAAGATTACCTTGTGAATCCATATCCACAAGCAGTACTCTTTTTCCAAGCTGGGAAAGCGCACTTCCTAAATTGATAGAAGTGGTCGTTTTCCCTGTCCCACCTTTTTGATTGATAATAGAAATAACTTTCATTATCGAAATTATTGATCTAGTAATTTAAACTTAGTAACTCCCTCTTTCAATTGACTTGCAATTTTTGTTACCTCTTCAGATTTTCTGGTATAGTTTTCCATGCCTGCAGATAACTCTGTCGCTGAACTAGCTACTTCTTCCGTTCCTGCTGCAGTTTGTTCCGCAATAACTACAATCCCCTCCGTAATGCTTACTACGTCCTTAATACTATCAGTTTGATTTCTAGCAGATTCAAGTATTTGCAGAGATAGTTCTAGCGTCTGCGTAGTTGACGAGGAGATCTCTTGGAAAGATGCTGAAGCATCATTGGACGCCTCTTCTCCTCCTGAAATACTCTCGTTCATGACCTCTATAACCTTGGTTGCATTCTCCGTATCTTGTTGTACATCCCTAACCAAAGTTTCAATTTCACGGGCTGAATTTCTAGAGTCTTCAGCAAGCTTTCTGATCTCTTCTGCAACTACTGCAAATCCACGACCAGCATCACCTGCTTGAGCTGCTTCAATTGCAGCATTAAGAGCTAAAAGATTTGTTTGAGATGCGATTTCAGTGATGACGCTCAATACTCTATTGATCTCTTGAGACCTCTCTGTAAGAACCTTGATAGATTTATTTGTATCATCAGCAAATGCTTTTATATCCTTCATACTAAAGACTACTTTACTCACCATTCTCATACCTTTTTCTGAGCTGTCTGAACTGGCTTTAGCTGCTTGATTTATCTCCTCTGACTGAACGCCCATCTCGTTTGCCGAACGAAGTATGCTCTCTACTAAATTAGAAGAATCATCGACCTTACTTACTTGGTTTTGAGCTCCGCTACTCATTTGAGCTATAGCAGATGCTATCTCCCCTGTATTGGCATTCATTTCCTCACTAGCGCCCAACATTTCCACCGATGAGTCTCCTATTATATTTGCATCATTACTTATACCATTAAGTAATGTATTTAAGTTATCTAGCGCTTTATTTAAGTTATCAGTCAGGTTTTTGATATCTCCCTTCGCCTCTTCTTTGTATCTGTGAGTAAGGTCACCTTCTGCCATTGCGTTAACCATTTCATTCACAGAACTAAATGGTTTTGAAATTGACTCTAAAAGGCTGTTGATAGATTCGGTTAGTTCTTTCCAAATCCCCATTTTCCCATCAGGGCTCATTCTTGCTGTAAGATCACCTTCTCCATCCGCATGCTTTACTACTTCATTAGTTTCATCAATTACAGCTCTTAAGTTATCTCTCATTCTGATAAGAGAATCTCCAAGCAAATCATTTTCACCTGCGCTATTAAATTCTGAGGCTAAATTCCCTTCTCCAATTTGCTTTGAAAATTCAGCCTTACTGTTCAACTCATCCATCAGCAAGTTCACAGAAGATGCTATGCCGTTTAGCTCATCATTTCCATCAATTTTCAATTTCTTCGAAGCATCCAAATTACCCTTAGCCAAATCTTTTAACAAGTCGTTGGATTCATCTAAAGAGTCCGTAATATTCGTGGCTACCCTAAAAATGACATACGCTAATAAAATGAAACCAATTAATCCAACGATAATTGTTATTGAAAAAGTAGCACTAAACGCAGCAGTGATTTCTTCTAATGGCACAACAAAAGCAACCGACCATGGAAATTTTGATCTACCAATTTTGACGTCTGCAAGAGATACATATACCATCTGGTTTAATGATTCATCGTAAACTTCATATGATTTGCTTTCTCCATCTTTAATCAAATCAGCTACATCAAATGGACTATCACTTATTATAGAGAGTGTGTCCATAGGCAAACTAAAAAGAGCTGGATCTTTATAGGCAGTAATTACACCTTTGTTTGAAAAGAAAATGGCGTATGCATTGTCAAAATATTCCACATCAGATATGCCCTGAAAATCATCTACAGACATATCTGATCCAATAACACCTGCGAACTCTCCATTGACCTCTAACCTTACCGTTGGGGAAATTCCTAATAATGAATCTTTCGAGTTTGATGAATAATCGTAATCTAAATACCAGTAAGGTTCAGAAAGCACTTCTGTTTGTTGCTCATCAGCTTTAAAAAATTCGTAGATAGCACTTGCATCACTCCCATCCAGTTCCGCCATCTCTACAGATGACTTTACTTCGTTTCCATCCATGTAAGAATTAAATCTCTCTCTTCCGTAATTATGACTCCAGTCTTCATCAATAAAACTTAACTGCCAACTCATCCATGTAGCATCATACTTTGGATACTCCAACAAAACTCTTTCTAGAAACTCCTTTCTCAATTTATTCCTTTGCTCATCAGGCATCAAAGTATAATTTTCAGCAACTTCAGCCATCACACGGGCAACAGCTAAATCTTCATCGATTATCGCTTTTACTTCATTTGCCTTTTGTCTAGCATAAGAATCAGCTAGTTTTTTTGCTTCAGTAACGGCGTTCTCTCTTAAATTATAACTTATATAACCTAGTGTAGCCGCATAAGTAATGAGGGTGATGCCTAATATGAAGAGCATCATTTTTCTTCTTATTGTAAAGTTTTTAAGCATGGTTGGTTTGTTTGCTTTTATTCTTTAGGAAACTTGAGTGAATTTTTCTCCACTAATAATTCCTTTCACATCGAATAAAATTATCATTTGTTTTTCTTTCCTCACTATTCCACTCAAATATTTTTTTCCACGTATTGACCCTAATGCGGAAGTCGATAATTCTTCAACCATATCTTCTTCTACTTTTAAAGTGTCTGGAACTTCATTTAGAGCTATTGCTACCCGATACTCATCATCGTTGATAATAAGTAAATAATTGGCCTTTTGTTTCTTTTCAGAATCTTGAAAAAACATGGTAAGGTCAAGAATTCCATGAACTTCTCCTCGAATATTTGTCATTTCTGAAAAATAATCTGGCATTTGAGGAATAGACGTAGAATCTGGCTTTTTCACTACTTCTTTCACCAAACTCATGGGAATAGCATAAGATTCTCCTCCAATATTGAATACACAAAATAATTTGGCTTTAGAAAAACTTACTTCTTCATCAACCTCATAGTTCACTTCACTTTTCTCAGCGTTTACATTATCTATTTGTTCCAAATTTTATCACTTTTAACTATCAAGAAATTGAAAGGTACAAATTGATTGCATTAAGGCGAAATTTTGAGCTCATTGAATTTAACTCAAACTAAATTTGTCACTAATATAGAGATGAAGAGCAGAAAACGACATATCGCTAAAACGTTAACCTGGAGAGTACTTGCCACGGGTACAACTTTCTTTTTGACATTATTTTTTTTTAGGGAAGATCCTAATGCCACAGAAAAAGCCTCTTGGGTAGCCTCTATTGAAGCAATCTTGAAAATGATTCTTTATTATTATCACGAACGTCTTTGGTTTACGACAAAACTAAAAATAAAGAGTTCATTAAGACATTTAGCGAAAACTATTACTTGGAGACTGATTGCATCAATAACCACTTTTTGTCTCGCCTATTTCATCTTTAAGGATGATCCTACGGCATTACAAAAAGCAACAGGAATAGCGATTACTGAGACTTTCATTAAAATGATAATCTATTATCTGCATGAAAGAGTATGGCACTCCTCAAAATTTGGTTTATAGTACTTAAATGAATATTTAATCATCAATAAGGTTGATGAAAAGTAAATATTAGGTTATTCTTGAATTTGAATTGTTATGAAATATAAAAATCGTATGAAAAAGAGCATATTAAATATATCATTTATTGCGTCATCCTTCTTTTTAATTTCTTGTGGAGGTGGTAGTAAATCTGCTGAGAACGAAAAAAATGCAGAGAAGAAAGATGAAATAGAAACATTTGTTGAAAGAGAGTTTACTTACCCTCTTCCAACAGCATTTGAAGTTTCTCAGATGCTTGGAAATGCTAACACTAGCTATAATGAGGAAATTTTGAGTGATCCATCAAAAGTAGAAGAATATGTAGCAACATGGCAAAAAGCTGCTAATCTTGGTGTTTATGGTGCTGATTTAAGTTATGCTGCTACTTTTGATCAGACACAGAAAACAATTGATTTTCTTGAGACATCTAGAAAATTGATAGATGATCTAAACATTACATCTGCTTTTAATTCAAGCTTGGCTCAGAGAATTGAAAACAACATGGATGATGTAGATTCTCTAATATTTATTGTTACTGAATCCTTTTATGACACGTATAATTACCTGAATCAAAACGGTGAGGAAAAAACTTCTATTCTAGTAATCGCTGGAAGCGTTATTGAAGGCCTTCATATCACTTGTGAATTGGTGAAAATGAGTGAAAATAAAGGTGAATTGAAAGCGGTGCTTGCAAATCAAAAAGCTCAAGTAGATAAACTAGTTGAGTTAATGGAAGAACATCAAGATGATGAAAACGTTTCAAAGGTTCTCCCCGACTTAAGATATATCAGTCTAGTTTATGATCAGTTAGGTGAAGAAACTGAAATGACGGAAGGACAATTCAATGATATAGCTAACAGTGTAAAGTCAATGAGAGACCATATTGTTGGATAATATAAACTGAAAACTATATTTTTAGAGCCTCAACAATAGTTGAGGTTTTTTTATACCCTAAAAGATAATGACCGAATCCATCATAAATGCCCTTGTACACCTTTTTGCCATCATTGAGAGTGCAAAAGAAGACACAGGGTTAGTGGATTCTGGAGAACTTGTCATTAGACCTTATCTCCACAAAAACTTAAATAATGAATCATTAACAGCTGAATATATAAAACTATTTTATGATTATTTAAATTTTTACAAAAGTCAGAGTTCCCCTGATGATCCAAATGGAGCAAGTATTGATAGTACTAGCATTATTCAAATTGCAAAAATTTGTAATCAGTTAAATAAAGAGCTCCTATTATCGGAAAGACTAATTGTATTTATTCAATTGGTTGAGTTAATAAAGGCTGATGAAAACATCGCTGCTAAAGAAGAAGAGTTTGCCTCATTGGTTGCTCTCAACTTTAATCTAAATCAAGACGATGTAAATAACTTAAAGCTTTTCATTCTACATCCTGAAAAAAACGAGGTTGATAAGGAGAGACTTCTGATCATAGATAATAAGCAAACGGAATGGCCGGAGGAAATGGCTTGGATTATCAGAAAAAAACGAAACACAAAAAGTCAAGAAAGGCACCTATTTGTTAAAAATCTATTCGGGAAAATTACCGTTCTTTACCTTAAAAGTGTTCAGACTTTTGTTTTTCGATATGACGGCCCTCTTAATCTTTATTTAGAAGGGTCAAAAATCATACCTGCAAAATCATATATACTTTCTCCAGGATCGATCATTAAAGGACCAAACATTGGTTCTGTTTATGAATCAGAAATAACAAAACAATTTATTCAAGCCAAAGCAAGCGCTAGAGTTGTCATTGCAGGAGATAAGGTTGAGTTTAAATTTAAAAATAGTAGCAATGGCTTGAAGCCATTTTCTTTTTCGGAAGATTCTGGTAGATTAATTGGTATAATGGGTGGTAGTGGAACAGGAAAGTCCACACTAGTCAACATTCTAAATGGTAATATTGAGCCAACCGATGGAAGAATACATATCAATGGATTTTCCTTAGAAAAAGCGACAATGGAAGGAGTCATTGGCTATGTACCACAAGACGACCTTTTGTTTGAAGAACTTACTGTTTTTCAGAACCTATATTTTAATGCTAAGACCTCATTCAGCGATTTCTCTGAAGATTTTATAGAGCGAACTGTGGATAAGGTATTAGATGATCTTGAGCTGGATGAGATTAGAGATTTGAAGGTAGGCGACCCTTTAAATAAAACTATCTCTGGTGGACAAAGGAAACGACTAAACATAGCTCTAGAGCTTATGCGTGAACCTTCAGTCCTTTTCGTAGATGAACCGACTTCAGGTCTTTCATCCATGGATTCTGAAAAGATGATGCAGCTGCTAAAAGATCTAGCACGAAAAGGTAAGCTTGTTGTGGCTATCATTCATCAGCCTTCCTCTGAGATTTTTAAGCTGTTCGACAAGCTTTGGATTCTAGATAAAGGAGGATATCCAATCTACAATGGCAACCCTATTGATGCCGTTGTGTACTTCAAAACAATGAGTACTCAGGTTAATGCTGCGGAAAGTGAGTGCCCTAGATGTGGAAATGTTATTCCTGATCAAATACTTCAGATAATTGAAGCGAGAGAAATAGATGACAGTGGGGCAACCACAAAAAAACGAAGAGTTAATCCTTCAGTTTGGTATTCTAAATACAAAGAAAACATCTTACCAGATTTAGTAAAGCATAAATATGAAACTGCTTTACCTCCTACCAATTTCAGAATTCCTGATGCTTGGGAGCAATTCAAAATATTCAGTAAGAGAAATTTGTTATCGAAAATCACAAACAAGCAATACATCCTAATTAATCTATTTGAAGCTCCACTTTTAGCATTCATTTTAGGCTATTTCTCAAAGTACTCTCCTCAAAAATTTTATGCTTTTTCAGAAAACATAAACCTTCCAGTTTATCTGTTTATGTCAATAGTAGTCTCTCTTTTTATGGGGCTAACTATTAGTGCCCAAGAAATATACAAAGACCGACAAATCCTTGAAAGAGAGTCTTTTCTAAATTTGTCTAGACCCAGTTATCTCAATTCTAAAATCGTTTATTTATTCATTCTATCAGCCATTCAAAGTTTCACCTTTGTTATTGTAGGAAATTATATACTTGAAATTCAAGGAATGACCTATTACTACTGGGCTGTACTTTTTACCACTTCATGTTTTGCCAATTTGGTTGGTTTGAATATCTCGTCAGCTCTGAACTCCGTTATTAACATTTATATACTTATACCCTTCATTTTAGTTCCTCAACTACTTCTTGGTGGAGCTATGATTAAGTTCGATGAGCTCCATCACTCTTTAAGTAATCAGAAAAATGTTCCTATAGTAGGTGATATGATGGCCTCTAGGTGGGCTTATGAGGCTTTAGCTGTGGCTCAGTTTAGATACAATGACTATGAAAAAAACTTTTTTGATGTCAATCATGAGATAAGTAAAAACTCGGTCAATAGATCTTTTATGATTCCTGAATTACTAAATATCAATAGAGAGTTATTAAAAGACTCTACTAGTTGGAGTACTTCAAATCAATCAATTAGCATATTAAAAAATGAACTTGAGAGGTTATCAGAAATTCATGGTCTAAGACGTTTTAATTATTTAGATAATTTAACTCAGGATTTGTATTCCCACAGTATAGGAACCAGATTAGATACTTATTTGAAATCTTCGAAAGATAATTTTGCGAGGAGATACAAACGATCTCTAGCTAAACGTGACTCTATTTATAGTGCTCTCGTAGAAGAGGTCGGAAAAGATAAGTTTGTTGAGATGGTAAAACAAAATCACAATGAATTTTTAGAAGCTCTTCTACTAAACAAATCACAGTTAGACATGGTATTTAGAGGGGAAGATCAATTAATTCAGAAAAAAGATCCCGTATTAATGCGACCATATTCTCATATGGGTCGTGCTCATTTTTATGCTCCCTACAAAATATTAGGATCTATGGAGATCCCTACCTTTTATTTTAACGTGATCTTCATATGGCTGATGACAGTAGTCCTTTATTTAATGCTGTTGGACAATTCATTGAAGAAAATGATTCACTTTTTTGCATCGCCACCAGCAAGAGATGAAAATAGACCATCTCGATTTATCAGAATTTGGGACACGATACTCATAATTTTCAATTACCCTAAAGTGTATCGAAGAGCCGTAAAAATCAATAAAAAAGCATCGCAATCATGATTTCACACAATTCGCTCGCCTCGCTTATTTTAAGGCTATCATTTGGAAGTATGATGCTTGGTCACGGATATGGTAAGTTCATAAAATTATTAAGTGGTGATACCTCATTCGCCGACCCAATGGGTGTTGGGGAGCTACCAACATTAATCATTGCAGTACTAGGTGAGTTCATTAGTCCTATTATGCTAATATTCGGTTTCAAAACTAAATGGGCAAGTATCCTTCCTGCGATCACCATGTTAGTTGCCGCTCTAATAGTTCACGCAGATGATCCTTGGAGAAAACAAGAATTTCCCCTACTCTATTTCTTTGGTTTTCTATCTATTTACTTACTTGGAAGTGGAAAGTATTCCCTCGATTGGAAATTAAAAAAGGTTTAATTTCTTGTAGATATTTTTCTCACTGATTTGAGTGATATCTCCAGCCTTAAGTGGGTGTAAATTCAACTGCTCAATACCTACCCTTATCAAACGTAGGGTTGGATGACCAACTTTAGCTGTCATCCTACGAACTTGCCTGTTTTTTCCTTCTGTTAGCTTTATTTCCAACCACGATCTCTCTGGATGCTTCTTATAGTTTACAGCGGGCTTCCGTTCTTCTACTTTGGGTGAAATAATTTCCGCTGAAGCCTTTTTTGTTAGATGCTTTTTCCCATTAATATTTATTTCAATCCCATTCTTTAACCGTTCTAAAGATGTTTTTGAAGGTACACCTTCAACCTCCACCCAATAAGTCCTTTCATGCAGATTTTTAGGATTTAGTAGTTTGTCGTTAAGTGATTTATCATTTGTCAGAATTAATAACCCTTCACTATCTAAATCTAATCGACCAACTGGATACACATTTTTAGGAATCTCAAAAACAGAACCTAGGCCTTTGTTAGCGTCTTCATCCGTAAACTGACTGAGGATTTTATATGGTTTGTGTATAATGAAATAGAGTGATTTTCTACCCACGAAAACTTAGCTTAAATATGAACAATCCCAACAAAACACCAGTCAAATTTGCCAAAGCATCTTTCCATTCAAATAATCTGTACTCAAAAAAATAGTACTGAACATATTCCAAACATAATCCATAAAAAGCCGAAAGTACTATCACTGAAATGACGATTTTAATTCTATTTTTTTTTGCTTTATGAAAAGCTAGGAGAAAACTAAACGTAAGAACAAAATAGGCAAAGGCATGTTCTACTTTATCAATTCCGCTAACACCTTCTATTTGAATGGGTACAGCAAATACTGTTGAAAGCAGAAGAATACCCAATGCCACGCAAATTGCTGGAACAAACCAAATGTAAGAGCTTTTCATAAAAGTATATTGGAAATTAATTTCACTGAAATAGATATAGATTGTAGTGTCTAAATTCAAAGGCTAAATTTACATTATGGAGCTATTCTTAAACGACAAACTTGGAAAAATTACCCTTGAAACTGAGCTAGCTAAAGCACCTAAGGCTGTAGTTATTTTAGCTCATGGAGCAGGCGCAGGAATGAATCACCCTACTATGATTCTAATTAGTAAGAAATTAAATGAGTCTAACTTTCACTGCGTTCGATTTAACTTCCCGTACATGGAGCAAGGCAGAAAGTCTCCAGGTTCTCCAAAACAAAATATTGCGACATGGGAATATGTCATTCAATACATACAATCTAAATATGAAGGTCTACCCCTTTTCATCTCCGGCAAGTCATACGGAGGTAGAATGGCTTCTCATCTTATTGCTGAAAACAGTGATTTGAACGTGAAGGGACTTATTTATTTTGGATTTCCTTTACACGCTCCAGGAAAAGATTCAAAAGACAGAGCCTCTCATTTATGCGGGATAAATGTGCCTCAATTATTCCTACAAGGTGTAAAAGATAAATTAGCGAATATTGAACTGATGAGAGAAGTGGTTGATGAATTACCCAATGCAAAATTGGTAGAAATTGAATATGCCGATCACTCTTTCAACGTGCCCAAGAAAAGCGGATTTACTCACGAAGAAATTATATCTAAACTCGCTAATGAAGTTAAAGAATGGACTTAATCAATTTCATACTCCCAATCACTATTTTAAAGAATAGTCATCTTAATACTACTAAATTAGCTTCATGAAAAAGTGGATGCTTCTCTCTTTAACTTCAATGCTTTTTTGCTGTACACCAAAAGCTATATCGTACATTAACAGCGAAGCGAAATTTAATCAATTCGAGACATTTAGAGTTGTTTCTACCAGGCTTGATGGTAAAACTGAATCTGAAAAAAAATCTTCTTTTAGCAATTTGAAAGATGAAATTATCAATCAAATGACTTTAAGGTCTTATATACAATCGAATATAAAGCCAGACCTAACACTTAGATATGAACTAAGTTCGACAAGTAGGTCATCACAAAATAACAACCCAAACAATACTCTCAACAACGCCCTAGGGTTTCCCCCTAATTTTAACTCTAGAACTATTCATGAATCAATCTTATTGCTTGAACTCTACGATGATCAAAAAAAACTAGTTTGGCAAGGAAGCTACGACCTCAAAAATGAAAAAAAAGAGAAGAAAGCTTCAATTGCAATAAAGAATGCCGTCGACATTATATTTACTAGCTATCCATACATGGCGAATAGCAACAAAACACATCAAGAGTTAACCTACTTAAAAAAGAAAAACAATGACTGATTTTGGATTTTGGTCTTTAATCCCTCCTGTATTGGCCATTGGTTTGGCTATAAAAACAAAACAGGTAGTTTTTTCACTTAGTTTAGGAATTTTTATCGGCTACCTGATTATGGCAGGTGGTAATATATTTGATGGATTCCTTTCTACCATTGGTGCTTTTGTGGATGTCTTTCAGAGTAAAGGAAATACAAGAACCATTGTACTTACACTAATCATTGGCGCAATGATCCAACTAATTAAATACTCTGGTGGTATAAATGGGTTCATTGGGTGGGTACAGCGGAAATTGGAAAATCAATCCAACTTTAAAGGAAAGCTTATGGCTTCATCTGCACTGACAGGTTTTTTGATCTTTGTAGAATCAAACATTTCTATCCTTACTGTCGGCACTATTTTCAGACCTCTTTTTGATAAACATAAAATTCCAAGAGAGAAACTCGCCTACTTAGCTGACTCAAGTTCTGCTCCATCTTGTGTTTTATTCCCATTAAATGCTTGGGGAGCTTATGTTATGGGTTTGCTACTCATGTATGAGAATGTTGATCCATTTAAGACATTGGTTTATGCCATCCCATTTAACTTCTATGCTATACTCACTTTGGGCTTTGTCTTTTGGCTATCTTTTTCTGGGAGAGACTTTGGTGAAATGAAAAAAGTAGTAGATAAAAAGCTCACGAAAGAAGAGTTTGGAGATGATGAAGACAATAGGGTTAGTTCTCCTTTCAATATGATTTTTCCTATTGCTATCATGGTATTAACCATGCCTTTCTTCCTTGTCAACTCTGGATGGGATGCTGGTATTACTGGCTCTTTTGGTGATAAAGTATGGAATAGCATTAGCAATGGCTCAGGGTCTGAGGCGGTCTTAAATGCCTGCTTTCTTGGATTTATAGGTGCTGCTATCTTATACTCATTCCAGAAAATGTTAACCATCAAGACCTTCATAGATCAGTCATTCAAAGGAATGAGTGATATGCTCGTAATGGCCATTTTAATGGTTCTAGCCTTTGCTATAGGCAACCTATGTAACGAACTTGGAACAGGGATATATGTCTCCAGAGTCACTTCAGTTTGGCTCATTCCAGAGATTGCTCCAGCGCTTATTTTCATTGTTAGTGCATTCATAGCTTTTGCTACAGGAACATCATGGGGCACATTCGCCATTATGATTTCAATTGCAGTTCCATTAAGCACCTCTGTAGATGCCAACCTTTATCTAATGATTGCTGCCGTTTTGGGTGGTGGAGTTTTTGGAGATCACTGCTCCCCTATTTCCGATACTACCTTGATTGCTTCAGTTGCCTCAGGGTGTGATCATATTGATCATGTGAGAACACAACTTCCTTACGCTCTATTTACTGGTGGGTTGACTGTTGCATTATATTTAGTTGCAGGATTAATTTTTTAAGAAATCTTAACAGATCTAAGAAAACAAACTCAACATGTCTAAAATAAAATTTAATTGGGGAACACTAATCGCCTTAATAGTAAGCTTTGCAGCACTAATAACTACAATATATGAGGCCAATATTCTAAAATCACAGCAACAAGCTCTTGTATGGCCTTATCTTGAAGTGGAGCAAAGCTATACTTCAGAAGGATTTGGATTTGTAGCTAAAAATAGTGGCACTGGACCTGCTATAGTAACTTCCGTAGAAGTTACACATGGAGAAGAACCTATTGCAAGCTTCATGGATTTATTAGATATACTATCTCCAGATTCATCTGTAAACTATTATGAAAACACCTATAGAGCTTTAAACAGCAGCGTATTCAGACCCGGAGAAGAAAGAACTATCTTTTTTATGGAATGGACTCCAAACAATAGAGCCTTACTTAAAAAAGCGAAGGACATAAAAATTACAGTTGAATATAAATCTGTCTTAGATGACTTCTGGGTATATGAATCTGATAAAGGAAAAAGTTCAGCAGGTAGATTTACCTCAAGATTGGAATTTACCACCTCCCGCTGAAATTACTCATCCATAGTCTTTCGCTCCATCAACCTAACTACAATTTGTGCGGCTGATACATGTTCTAAAATCACTTTGAATAAGAAAGTAAGTGGAACAGCTAAAAGCATTCCCGCTGTATCCCACATAAATGCCCAAAAAACAAAACCAAAAAGCACTGATACGGTGTTAATGGAAAATGATGACCCCATCCATCGTGGTTCAAACACATTGCCCATGACCAACTGAACTCCTTCCAAGCAAACGAAGAAGAACAGCACTTTACCAATATCATTAAAAGCAATAATGGCAAGAACCAATGGTGGAACAATAGCAATAAGAGAGCCTATATATGGGATATAATTTAGCACAAAAGCTAAAAACCCCCACAACAAAGCATAATCTATTCCAAAAATGAGACATACTATCCCTACTCCAGTACCTGTTATTAAACTCACTAGTGTTTTTACTTTAATGTAAGAACTGACTGAGTCTTTAATTCTATTAAAGGTTTTCAACGCTTCTTCCTCTTGCTCAGGAGTCCCACTTACGATGTATTTCACGGTATTGTCGTATTGTGTAATAGTGCCAAGAAGTCCGGCAAAGTATAAAATGGTCATTAATAATTCTGCCGCAATGCCACTTAGAGAATTTACAAATGATCCTGATGCTGACCAAAATGAACCAGACTGGAGTAGCTGAGCAATAGAATCTCTAAGTTCTCCTTTCTTGAAAGTGACACCAAAGTAAGAAGTATATGAATTTATTAATGGTCTCAGATCAGTTGAGATACTCTCCAAAATTGTATCTCCGTTTTTCACCAATGTTTGAATGGCATTAAACAAACCAAACCCTATGAAAAAGAATATCCCAATAGCTGTAAGCGTTGTTAAAGCAATACTGACATTCACAGGAAGAAATTTCCTAAACAGATTTACTACTGGCTGAAGTAATACGGCAAAAAACAAAGCGAAAAACAAGGGAATCAATAAGTCCGATAACTCTCGCATAAGGTATAAGACGAGAATGGTCAGAAATATCATCAAAATTGTTTTGATGTGTCTCAGAGATCTTTCTGTTGATGATTCAATGTTCATAACATGCAAAATAATTGAATCTCTCAAAGAAATAGTATCTTTAGGTAGATCAAACTATTTGTTATGAAAAGCTACTCATTATTATCTATCTTATTTGCTATTTTATTTAGTTGCACGGGGCAGGAAATTCCTAATAAAGACTTTCAGTTAAGCACAGCTGCACTAGCTGCCCCAGAACATCAAAGAGAAGAAGCAACTATTTTGGGTTTCGATAAAGATGGTAACGTTATTACTCTCAAAGAAGGCTCCAATGAAATTGTCTGTCTTGCTGACAACCCTACAAAAGAAGGCTTCAGTGTTGCTGCTTATCACAAATCACTTGAACCATACATGACAAGAGGAAGAGAACTAAGAAAAGAAGGATTGGATGAAAAACAACTTTTTGATAAAAGAGAAGAAGAAGTAAAAGCAGGTAGCCTTGAAATGCCAGATAAAACAACTCTCTATGTTACCAATGGAGACATTAACCCAGACTCTGGAGAGCCTGAAAATTTATATACCAGATATGTTATCTATATTCCTTACGCCACTGAAGAAAGTACCGGCATGCCTTTGAGTCCGATTGCACCTGGAAGTCCTTGGATCATGAATCCAGGCACACATCGTGCACATATTATGATTAATCCTCCAAAGAATTAACAATTTTCTTCTTTGACTAACTAATGATGGCATAAACGCTCTTATAGTGTTCTTATTGAATACATTTGTGTCCCTCAAATTCTCAGTTATTTTAAATGTTTATTTACAATTTTCGTTTTAAGATTCTCTTATTAAGTCTTCTTACTTGCCTTTTAAGTTTGAATTCATATTCTCAAGAAGAAACAAATGCTTTCAAATTAAAAGGAGTTATTGAGCTTGGTGCTTCCGGATTTAACTCATTCATCATTTCAATGGATAAAGAGAAAAACTGGAAATTGATAAAATCACAATACGGGAAGAGTTACACTTTAGACGGCATTGCCACCACATACACTACTAAAGTAGGGTTGAAAAACTATATGAATGATCTCAAAGAGGATGGCGTAGCTGATGAGGATATTCATTTTGTAGTTTCTTCTGGCGCTTACCAGCAAGAAATTACTGGCCCAATCATTAACAATTTGAAAGAGATGGATTTCCGTGTGAATATTGTGGACTCTGAAGAAGAGGGACAATTAGCTTTCAAATCGGTAGTGCCAGACTCTCAAAGAAATAGCACTATGATGATAGATGTTGGATCAAGTAACACTAAAATTTCGTGGACTTCAGAAGGTAAAATAGTTTCCATAAGCACTTATGGTTCTAGGTTCTTCAAAAGTGATGAAGCAGATTCAATCGTGCTAAAAAATCTAAAAAAAACAGCCGCAAAAATACCTGAAAGCAAAACAGAAACGGTTTATCTAATAGGTGGTATGCCTTATAAATACGCCAAACAGACTCGACAAGGAAATGAGCGATATACCAAACTTCGTCAAATAGAAACATACACCCCACAAAGCGAAAAGGAACGTTGCGGATCTATCATTTTGAAAGAATTGAGAGATACTGCTGGAATTCAAGAATATATTTTCGACTGGGACTCCAATTTTTCCATTGGTTTCTTACTAGAACTTCCTTTTTAACTAACCCCATTCCGTTTGTTTTTAAAATATCACAAAAAGGGTATTGATAATCAGCGTACTTTTACTTACTATTGTTTTTTGTACTTACATAAAACAAGTAATTGAAATGAAAATCAACACCTACCTACCTACCTACCTACCTACTTCTGACAATAGGTATTTGGACGTCTAGTTCTTTGCAGGCTCAAGTCATTGAAACCACGGACTCATTGACTGTACAGAATGAGTCTTGCGATGTATATGAAGTTAACTACGACTCTCTCGATAATTATATAAAACGAGTAGTGAAATATGCTAAGAAAAATAAACTGGATTATCCAAAAAATCTAAATTACGGTCAATTAAAGAAGCTTTTTCTGAAAGACACGATTTCCAAAAAGAAACAAACAACTAAGAGTTTACATAAAGATTTTTCGGAGAAAACGTATGGAATGATAAAAGATGACGATTATTCAGACATCACTCCAAAAGACAATTATTCACAATCTTTTCCTGCTCATCCCTCAATAGAGTATATACCCCTTAAGTTTATCCAGTATCAGGATAATAACGGTGACTATCCAGCTACGGAAACGCAAATATTGGAAGCGATAGATGTGGTCAATGAAAATTTCAGAAGACACTTTATGAAAATTCGATTTTATATGAGCTGCTCAGTTACATATAGCAGTTGTGTTTCTTGTGGAAATTCCCCTAATAACCTTGAAAAAAGCATCATGTATCTTAACAATGCAAACTCAGCCATCAATATTCATATGCTTCATTCTGGGAAAAATACAGGCACATACCCATTCACCACTTTACCTTTTAACATTACATTAAACGAAGATGGATTAACAAATAGAACCACCTTTACGCATGAGTTAGGACATACATTGGGTCTATATCATACACACAGAGGACGTGATTTTTGGCAATCTACTCCATTGTTTGGTTTCTTTTTTAGTGAGATAGACAATCACAGTTCCAAAAAGTGCTATCAAGAGTCTGCAAGCAGGACTAGAACACAAGCTACGGGTTGTTTAGGCACGTCCACCACCGATAAAAAATGTGATGTAAATGGAGAGGAATTGTGTGATACCCCTGCTAGTCCTAAACTAAATAATACAAGGTTTAATTCATTGAACTGTGAATTCACGTGGACAGAGAAAGATAACTGGGGCGATAGTTATAACCCTCAAGTAAACAACTATATGGGTTACGGGAATAATTGCAGAAGTTTCTTCACTTTTGGTCAAAGAAGCCGAATGGAAAGTTATATTCCTTCATATTCTTCTACCTCCAACACTTACAGCATTAGCTACACCACACAGTCAGGTG
>JBGCFL010000234.1:0-5489 GCA_045106975.1 Ekhidna sp.
TGGAGTTTCCAAACTCGTTGAAACGACTAAGTGGGGAGAGCCCAGTTATGTTTGCAAAAATGGAAGTACCATTAGAATGGATTGGAAAGAAAAGAATCCTGAAAAATATGGTTTGTATTTCATTTGCTCCACTGAGTTAGTGAGTACTTTTAAAATTATTCTAGGCGATGAATTGGACTTTGAGGGAAACAGAGCTGTTATGTTGGATCTGTGTGAACCTATTCCTGAAAAAGCGCTCCAAAAATGTATTTCTTTGGCACTTAACTATCACAAAATAAAGCATTTACCATTGCTTGGAGCTTAGTACTTAATTTGCTAATTCAAGATGAACACAACAACCTCATTTCCAATATATACAGTCGACTCTTTCACAGATCAGGCCATGAAGGGCAATCCTGCAGGAGTATGTGTACTTCAAAATTCAATTGCATCAGAGGAAATGCTGAAAATAGCTCAGGAATTGAATCTATCCGAGACAGCATTCATTTACCCTGAAAATGATGTTTTTGCCATCCGATATTTTTCTCCAGTAAAAGAGATACCTCTTTGTGGTCACGCCACACTTGCTGCATCAAAAATTCTGATAGAAGAGAATGGTCTTAGTGAGGCTAGATACATGACTAAAAATCAAGTAAGCTTGAGAGCCACCAAAAGAGCCAATCAAATAGTCATGGAATTTCCTTCTTATTCAACTATTCCATTTGAACCATCCCCTAAACTTATTGAGGCATTAGGAATTGATAAACTACATGATGCTAGGTACAACGTAGAAAACAATATGGTAATGCTGGTGACAGATGAAAAGGAGTTGATTCACTTGAAACCTGACTTTGAAGCACTCTTAAGGTCTAATGACTATATCAGTGGAGTGCTGGTTACCGCATCTTCCAACGATGACTATGATTTCAAGTCTCGGTATTTTTGGCCATGGAGTGGAGGTAATGAAGATCCTGTAACAGGAGCTACTCATACATTTATGGCTCCTTATTGGGGAAATGTGCTTCAAAAGAACACCTTGAAATCATTTCAAGCATCAAAGAGAACTGGATTTATGGAAATTGAACTTGAGCGAAATGGTAAAATTGATATCATAGGAAATGCTGTAGTCGTTATTAAAGGAACTTTAACACTTTAAGCTAGGCTGGAACAGTTCATTCTATCTATTTTCGAAGCAATGAAGCGAACGCTCTTTCTATTTTCCATCCTATTTTCTATTTCTTGTTTCGGGCAGCCTTTGGGTCAATTGACAATTAAAGGCGATTATACAACCCAAGATTCCATTCAAATAGCAGAAGCTTATATACAGGCTAGAAAAGCAGTTGGTCTACTATATCAGAATATGATTTCTATTCGCGATAGCAGAACAAGTGCAGAAAAGGATTGGATAGCGAACAAAGCTTTCTCGAAATGGTTAGGATCAGCTGAAAGTATGAATAGGAGCTTCAGACGAATAAAAAAAATACATTCAAAATTTAATAAAAGCATGACTCTGTTTGTCACTAAGAAGAATAGAGGAAGATGTACTGGGTGGATTAGCGCTTGGACATTGCCTTATGGTCAAATCAAGATAAAACTCTGCGAAGATTTTTTCATGTACCGAACCCATCTGCAAGAAAAAGTACTTGTTCATGAAATAGGGCATGAGACGGGTTTGCTTTCTCATCACCGCATACACGGTTGCAGAGCAGCTCTAAGAGCGGCTACAAATGATCCAGGTCTTGCAAAAAGAAGCACCGAAAACTATGCTTGGTTAGCTGTTAGCTATCTAGGCATTGAATGTACCTCACCTTATTAAGAAATAATGTCACTAATAGAGGTAAAAGAAGTAAGCAATTCTCTCAATGAACAGCTCGTTCTAAACAAACTGTCATTGGCTGTAGAGGAGAGGGATAACCTTGCCATTGTAGGAGAGACAGGATCAGGAAAGTCGACCTTATTGAAGACC
This sequence comes from Ekhidna sp., assembly GCA_045106975.1. GTDB lineage: Bacteria > Bacteroidota > Bacteroidia > Cytophagales > Cyclobacteriaceae > Ekhidna. The sequence continues at coordinate 1,946 of JBGCFL010000234.1, forward strand.
ATAGGTGGGCTATTGGATGTCGATCAAGGAGCTGTCCTTTTCAATGAAAAACGTATACTAGGACCTAAGGACACACTAATTGCAGGTCATGATGAGATTATTTATTTATCACAACATTTTGAGCTCCCCAAGTTTATAACTGTTCTTGAGCATTTGGACTATGAGTATAAGATGGGAGAGGAGGAGGCTTACCAAATCTTCAAAGCCTGCCAAATAGAACACTTACTCGATAAGAATACACGACAGCTTTCAGGCGGAGAAAAACAAAGAGTAGCATTGGTGAAAGAGCTTTTAAAGTCACCGAAAGTACTTCTAATAGATGAACCTTTCTCTAATCTTGACTTTATCCATAAGCAAACTATCAAAGAGACTCTAGAGGAGCTAAAGAAAATGGATGATCTAACAGTCATTATGGTTTCTCATGAACCAAGAGATGTATTGCCATGGGCCGATAAAGTAGTAGTTATGAAAGATGGTGGCATCATTCAGTCTGACACTCCGCAAAATGTATATGGTCAACCGAAGAACGAATATGTAGCTGGTCTCTTTGGTAAATACAATTTGATAGAGATAGAAAATTGGCCGACTGATCAAATTGCAGGTTGTGCAAAGATTGATGGAAAGATGCTTGTAAGACCAGAACAAATCGTCATTGAGGCGAATGATACATCTTCTATTTCAGCAGCAGTAGAAAAAGTCAATTACTATGGGAGTAACTATGAGGTTATAGCATCATTCAGTTCTCAAAAGCTTGTTATCGAGGTGCCCAGCGCTGACTTCAAAGTAGGAGATAAGGTGTCATTGAGGATTAAAAAGCATTAGTCTTTTACTTACTAGTCTAGCATTTATTTTTTGTAAAAAAAAAGTAAGCAATCGGCAAAACATTTTGCAAGACTGAATGTTACTTCATCATGTTAATCGGAATTGTGGATTTTGGACTTGTGATTCTTATATGGATGACTCAATTAGTGGTTTATCCAAGCTTCACTTACTTCTCCCCAGAAAACTTGTATACCTGGCACCAGAAATACACTACAGCAATTTCATCGATAGTAATGCCTTTGATGATTCTTCAACTTTCGCTTCATCTCTTTCAGATGTATGATTCATTCAATTGGGTAAGACTTGTTGCTTTTATTTTAATAGTTATGGCGTGGATTAATACCTTCTTCTACGCTGTACCACTTCACAACAAGATCGAAAAAAATAACGACATCATCAATGCTGCGACTTCTTTAGTTGCGGTCAATTGGTACAGGACGTCTTTTTGGTCTGCTTCTTTTGTTATTGGACTTTTGGACTACCTAAAAAGTTCTTAATAAGCGCATTTACTTTATTGGGTCGCTCAATGTTGCAGATATGACCTGCCTTTGGAATGATTTTCAGTATTGTATTTGCTCTAAGACCACAAAATCTTTCGGCGCTCTTTAGAAATATGAAATCATCACCCCCCATAATAGTTAGAATAGGGTTATTGATTTGTTGCTGATTGAATGTTTTTAATAGACGAAAAAACTCTCCATACAAGTTGACCCATTTTAGATACTCTTTTTGTGTCAATTTTTGAGCTTGTATTTGATAAAGCCTTCTGGCTCTTTGATTTCTCTTTTTAGGCATGAGCAAAAATGAGAATAGCCTATACATGGTAGCATAAGAAAGAAACACATTCAACACTCTTGCTAGATGAACAAATGACTTGATTAGCAGATTGCCTTTGAAAATTCCTCCTATGATAATCATCTTATCAATCATTTTAGGGTAGCCCTCTGAGAGCGCTTGAAGTATGACGCTACCAAATGAAAGTGTAACAAAATGTGCTTTTTCAATATGATGATGATCAAGAACTTTATGTATATCTGAAGTGACTATATCAAATGTGTATTTCTTGAAAGCAGGGTTAATGTTTTTGGATTTGCCATGATCTCTCAAATCAATTAATAGTACATTATAATCCTCTTTGATTACCTCTAATTGATATTTCCAAGTAGCTATACTTCCACCAGCACCATGGATAAATACAACCCATTCACTAGAATGGAGGGAATGATGGATTTCATGATGTAGCAAATTTGACATGAAGGGGTAACAAAAGTATTAGTTAAGTGTTTCTACTGGAATGAAAACAAATGATTCAAAATGGATGTCGAGTGTTCTGAAAGCAGCGGCCATCTACAACTTAATATGGGGAGCATGGGTTGTTCTTTTTCCGTCCCATTTTTTTGAATTGGTAGGTATGGAGCCTCTTAATCATGGGATGGTTTGGCAAGGCATGGGAATGGTTATAGGAGTGTACGGATTAGGTTACTGGTGGGCAGCTCAAGATCCGTTAATACATTGGCCAATTGTAGTGGTTGGGTTTTTAGGTAAAATTTTCGGTCCTTTAGGTTTCTTTATGAACTACTTTACAGGAAAGGTGCCATTTGGTTTTTTCTATACACTTATCACTAATGATTTTATTTGGTGGATACCCTTCTTTTTAATAATCAAGGCGGCCTACATAGAGAATAAAATCAAATGGATATAAAGAAAATAGGTGTTTATATAGAGAGTGCCTTTTACATTTTTGCAGGGACTAATCATTTCATTGATCCTGAATTCTACTACCCGCTCATTCCTGAATACTTCACTTTTCCTGAATTCATCAATTCACTAAGTGGAGTTGCGGAAATCCTATTAGGTGTCGGGTTACTATTTTACACAACAAGAAAGGTCTCTTCATACGCCATTATTACCATGTTATTGGCTTTTATTCCATCACATATTTATTTCATAAATCTCGGGAGTTGCATTGAAGGTGGCCTATGCGTTCCAGAATGGGTAGGATGGGGTAGACTATTAGTCATTCATCCACTATTGATATGGTGGGCGTGGAGATGTAGGAAATAGCATTCTTTGGAAAGAATTAAGATTCTTACCTGAAATTTCTTGTCTTTGACCTGACGGGATGGTACAAAAATCTAAAATTTATACTTCTATTCTTGCGTGTTTTCATCTTTGAAGAAAAACCTAAACAAATGATGAAAAAATTATTTACACTAATCGTGTTAACGATTGCTTTTGGAGCTGCAACAGCCCAGACAGCAGAAAATCGGTTTTCAATTCCTATTAATGTGACACTTAATCATTATGATGGAGCTCTTGGAAACGAAATTTTTAAATTGAAAAGGGCGTCTGCCGGATTCGAGACAGGATTGAAGTACTATTTAAATCCTTCTTTCAATCTAGCAGGTAACTTTAGTGCCTTCCGTCTCGGGTATGATGCCTTTAAGATTGATGCACAAGATTTTGATCTATCACTGGAGTACAAGTTCAATAATGGAAACATTCTGGACGAGGATTCACGATGGAAACCTTTTATAACGGCTGGATTAGGTTTTATCCACGATATTCATTTTGAAGATCAAAACAATTATTTCTCCATTCCATTTGGAGCAGGAGTAAGATATCAGTTTTCAGAAGTTGTAGATGGCTTAGTTCAAACCAGATATAAAGCAACAACCGATAAAGATGTGACAAATTATCTTACTACAAGCATTGGTCTTGT
>JBGCFL010000235.1:0-9697 GCA_045106975.1 Ekhidna sp.
GCTCTGGCAAATTTGATGTATTTCACAACACTGCCATCACTGTTGGTGATGGAAACAACTTCTCGCTTGCTTAGTCGATCTAATGTTGCACTCACTTTAAATTCAGGTTTGACTGTGAAGAATTCAACCTCTTGATATGTCACTTGCTTCTGTACAAAAGGACTACCTTGAGAATTTTTGAAAAAGTCATGTTTCTCGTGACGGAAATCATTTATTTCTTGAATGTACTCTTCATCGTTTCCGCTCGAGAGAGTGAAAAGATAAGCGACTAGAGCAAATGGAATAATTAGAAGTAATTTTTTCATACGGTCGGGATCTCTTCCTTTGAAAATTCCTTTCAAAATTAGATGTAAGCTTGCGAATAAGTGTGGCGTTTGTCCTAATTATATCAGATCATTATCGGCAAAGCTGAAGAATGATTCATTGGTAATGATGAGATGGTCCAGCACAGAAATATCTAAAGCTTTTCCTGCATCTTTTATACGCTTTGTGAGATTGAGATCTTGTTGACTTGGCTTAAGGTTGCCGCTGGGGTGGTTATGTGTTAGCACAATGCCACTTGCCGATTCTTCAAGTGCTCGCTTGAAAATGATTTTCGTATCCACGAATGTGCCGCTAAACCCACCTTTACTGATCATTTCCTTTCTGATGACCTCATTGTTTCTTTTCAAAAAGAGCAACCAAAACTCTTCGTGGTTTAAGTCCATTAAGTCACCTTTTAGCAAGTTGTAAACACTTTTAGAGGATTGAATTTTTATTTTTTTATTAGGCTCTTGTTTTTTTCTTCTTCTTCCAATTTCTAATGCGCTAACAATACTGATTGCTTTCGCTTCACCAATTCCCTTGAATTTTTGTAATTCGCTCACTGAAAGTCGTGCGAGATTATTCAGGTCATTCTGACATTGATTCAGGATATGCTGCGCCAGCTCAACAGCTGTTTGATCTTTGTTTCCAGATCCAATTAAGATAGCAATTAATTCAGCTTCGGATAGGGCTGATTTCCCTTTCAGAAGTAGTTTCTCTCTTGGGCGGTCTTCTTCCGCAAGGTTTCTTATTGTTAAACGGTTATATTCCATTTACTCTGCAAAATACAACTTCGCAGATTTTTCACCAATAGGATTGAGATTAAATAGAAAAACCCTGCACAATTGCTCGTGCAGGGTTCGTTTTTATTTCTTTACTAATTATGCTAAAGCAGCTACGTGCTTAGTCAAATTAGATTTGATATTTCCAGCTTTGTTTTTGTGGATGATGTTGTTTTTAGACAACTTATCTACCATCCCAATTACTTGCTTCAATAGATCTTCTGCTTGAGACTTGTCCGTCGTTGAAGTCAATCTTTTGATGAAGGTACGAGTAGTTTTATGCTGATACTTATTTCTAAGTCTTTTAGCCTCGTTACTTCTAATTCTCTTTAATGCCGATTTATGGTTTGCCATAATGCTTTTCTTCTGTTCCGAATTTTAGGACGGCAAAGATAGAAGTTTTCTTTTGAAATGAAAAAGCTTTTTGCGAATTAGAAATTATGTAGCGAAATCTTACAGAATTGTAGGTGAATTTATGGGCTAGGCGTGCTCATTTGTTAGATTTAAAACATGAACGATTTCACAAAGGAATACCGAATCAGCTCACTCAGTGAATACACCAAAGCATATGATAGAAGCGTAGAAGACCCTGAAAGCTTTTGGTCTAAAATAGCTGAAGGCTTTCACTGGAAAAAGAAATGGGACAAGGTTTTAGATTGGAACTTTGAAACACCAGATGTAAAGTGGTTTCTTAATGGGAAATTGAATATTACAGAGAACATCCTTGATCGTCACCTTAAAGAGAGGGGAGACCAAGTAGCTATTCTATGGGAATCGAATGATACACAAGAGAATCATCAGAGTATCACTTACAATCTACTTCATAAAAAGGTCTGTCAGTTTGCTAATGCAATGAAAAATAATGGCATTCAAAAAGGAGATCGAGTGATTATCTATATGCCAATGGTTCCAGAGGCAGCAGTTGCGATGCTAGCATGTGCAAGAATTGGAGCTGTGCATTCAGTCGTATTTGCTGGCTTTTCGGCTAATGCATTAGCAGAAAGAATCATTGACTGTGAGGCAAAAATGATTCTAACATCTGATGGCAACTTTAGAGGCAACAAAAAAATTGAAGTAAAGTCATTAGTGGATGAGGCTGTTGAAAAAACAGAGTGCGTAGAAAAGGTCATTGTTTTCCAACGAACCAATACAGTCGTTGATATGAAAGAGGGAAGAGACCTTTGGTGGCATGAGGCGATAGATGGAGTCTCGGAAGAGAATGAAGCAGAGGAAATGGACTCTGAAGATCTTTTGTTCATTTTATACACTTCGGGCTCTACTGGTAAGCCAAAGGGTGTGGTTCACACTTGCGGTGGATATATGGTATACACTTATTATTCATTCTTAAATGTATTTCAATATAAACCAGGAGATGTGTATTGGTGTACTGCAGATGTAGGTTGGATTACAGGTCATTCCTACATCGTTTATGGTCCATTATTAGCAGGTGCTACTACTCTCATGTTTGAGGGAGTTCCTACTTTTCCTGATGCAGGGAGATTCTGGGAGGTATGCGACAAACATCAAGTCAATCAGTTTTATACAGCACCAACAGCCATTAGGGCGCTTCAAGTGCATGGATTAGAGCCTGTACAAAAACATAAACTGGATTCTTTGAAGGTAATAGGTTCTGTAGGCGAACCGATCAATGAGGAAGCGTGGCATTGGTACCACGACCATATTGGGAAGGGAAACTGCCCACTAGTAGATACTTGGTGGCAAACAGAAACGGGCGGAATTATGATTTCTGCGATTGCTGGAATCACTCCCAATAAACCTGCTTTCGCTTCTTTGCCCCTGCCGGGTATTCAGCCAATCTTGGTTGACACAGATGGAAATGAATTGGAAGGGAATAATGTGGAGGGGAACCTTTGTATAAAGTACCCTTGGCCTTCAATACTCAGAACGACCTATGGCGATCATGCAAGATGCAAGCAGACTTATTTTTCAACCTATCCAAATAGATATTTTACTGGAGACGGAGCAAAAAGAGATCATGACGGTTACCTAAGAATTCTAGGAAGAGTGGATGATGTGATTAATGTCTCGGGTCACAGAATGGGTACTGCAGAAGTGGAAAATGCCATCAATGAGCATCCTAAGGTTGTTGAATCTGCTGTTGTTGGATTTCCTCATGACATTAAAGGGCAAGGTATTTATGCATTTGTGATTGCGGAGAGTGAGGGAATAGAAGACGAAATAAAAGCCAAAGTGAATGAGTTGATTGGATCAATAGCCAAACCAGATCAAATACTGATTGTCTCTGGTCTCCCGAAAACAAGATCGGGCAAGATTATGAGAAGGATTTTAAGAAAAATTGCTGCGGGAGAAGGTGATCAATTGGGTGATATTTCTACATTGGTGAACCCTGAGGTGGTGAAGGAAATAATAGACAAGGCAGGCTAATTCTATACTAACCAACAGAAGTTTTCTTTTTCCACTTCTTTATAGACCTACCAATTATAGGACCTCCCACTACTCCTGGGAGAATCCATAATAACCATTGATATGCACTGCCGTCCAATAAAAAAATATTTGGATTTTGAACAGCAAATGCGGTGACTGCTGCTATATAACTTCCTCCCATAGCACTGATGTGTTTGTATAACCACCATTTTTTTTCTTTGCCTTTAGGATAGATGAAAAAGCGTAGATCTTGAGAGGCAGAAAAAGTGGTGAAAGCACCAAAAAACATACATAGAAAGGCTAGAACAGTATAATTTGTGTTGAAATACAGAGTTGACCCATAGACAATAAGGCCAATGCCAAAAATGCTTGTGGCAATAGCAACCGCCCAATCATACCACTTTTCCGTTCCTAATTGCTTTCTCTTTAGTACTCGCACTCCTACAAAGGAAGAATAGAAGGTAAGAACAGCGATAACCATTAAGAATGTGCTGAATCGATAAAATGAGATGATGCTTAAAGCGCTCAAGCAAATCCACCACATAGAGGCAACATATACCTTCCCAAGAATGATGTGATTTTTGCCACCCTTGCGGTTGAACATTTGAAAAAGTCCAATAAGCAAAACGGTACCGCCGCAAAAAATGTGTGTGAAGATTAGAAATTGCTCCATGATTTGATATTTAATAAAGGCAATTAAACTAATCTAAGGACGATGTTAAAAATTGAATCGGATGAACTGTTGATTTAGATAGAAGAATTGTTCCTTCTTCGGTAGGTCGCTCATCATTTTTTAAAAGGCATCCTTTTAAACTCCTTTGTTCTATCGAACAAGAAGCGATACGTATGATGTGTTTTTACCACATCGCCACCGACTTGCTTTACCACATTGAGCATTTTGGGATTAAAATCACCAATCCAATTCATCTCCAATCTATTGTATCGTTTGTACTTGTCTTGCACCATGGTTCTGAACTCAGTAATCATGCCTCCATCTACCCCTTTCCCTTGATGTGCTGGTGAAATGCCAAAAACAACACCCATCATTTTGTCATTGGTTTTTCTCAGTTTGTGGTAAACGAACTTAAGCTTACCCAACAGATCCATCTTGCCGTTTACATGCTTGAAAATCTGATTGACCTCAGGCAAATTAATATAGAAACCAACTGGTTGATCTTTATGGTAGGCAAACCACATGATTTTCTCATCCATGATCGGTTTCATTTTATTGATGATGGTTTTCGCCTGCAATGAACTCATCTTGGCTACACCGGGCGTATTGGCCCAAGCATCATTATAAACGACTCTAAAATCTTCAGCGTATTGTGGTAGTTTACTTTTATCAATATGTCTAAATGAATAATCAGGATCTTTTTTTATCAACTCTGCCTTTTCATAAAGTCTTGGTAGTAGTGGATCTTCAACATCTCGTCCAAAAGTGAACTGCTTGAAATAGGTTTGAAAACCATAGTTTTCTAGTAGTTGCTGATAGTACGGAAAATTGTAATTGCATTTATAGTTAGGTTCAAGATCAAACCCATCAATCAATAATCCCCACCAAGAGTCTCTATCTCCAAAATTTATGGGACCATCCATTGCTTCCATTCCTTCATTTTCTAGCCACTTTTTTCCCGTATCGAAAAGGAGGTTTGCTGCTTCCTGATCATCTATGCAGTCAAAGAAACCGACACCACCTGTTGGTTGATCATTATCCTTATTTACAATTTTCTTGTTGACAAAAGCCGCAATCCGACCTATGATGTTTCCATGATCATCTTTTAATATCCATCGTTCGCATTTCCCGTTTCTAAATGTTTTGTTCTTTTCAGAGTCGAAAACAGTATTGATATCACTATCCAAGGGTCGAATCCATTTTGACTCATTCTTGTATAATTCTACTGGGAAAGTTAAAAACGCCTTGGATGTTGCTTTGTCTTGAACTGGGATGATTTCCATAATGTCAAAAGTGGGTAATTATGAATAAACGGAGGAACGAATTGCTTTTAATTATCTTGGCTTGTAACCAGACTGTCTGAAAATTTGAGTGTGGTCAGTTTCTTTCATTAGGTCTTCAACAGAGATGCCAGTTCTGTCCACATACGCATTTACTATTTGCCATCCCAACCAGCGCCCAATTCTACCAGGGCATTTCTCTCCGATCTCATAGACATTCGGTCGCTCTCCAAGAAATTTCTGTTTTGTACCGTGATTAGTTTCATAAAGCAATTCATTTTGGACAAAATTGGCCCAGATAATTTCTTCATTTTCAAATATGTCACTCCACTCTTCGTCTGTGTAACCAATCAAAATAGAGGCAGGAGTACAAGGCATAATCTTACTCAAGAGATAATAAGACTTTCCATAGTCTATCATCTCGGTCAACATGGCGTCACCCTTTCCAGGAAGAATATATTGGCTAGATATGAACTGCATAATACTTGCAGATAAGTGCTCCGGGCTATATCTTCTCAGTATGTAATTGGGGATTTGCTGTGGCTTGAAAGAGGCATTTTGTCCAATAAAAAAATCCAAACCAATCATCACATGCTCGTTGGTGATAAACATGTCGTTGTAAAGACCAGTTACTGCCGTTTGAACTTTGGGCGATGGAGTTTGTGGATAGTAAACTTTAAGTCTACCCAGAGATGATTCTAGATTGGATACGATATTTTCAAAGTTAGGAAACGCATCCATTGCTTCTTGATATAACGTGTCAATAGCAGGATTTTTAATTAGGGTGAAGATCTTTTGAGCTAATACAGAATCTGCTGGATATTGATCTGAGTGCAAAAAAAACTGTGCAAAGTCTGGGTGATTAGAAAGAAAGTCTTCCACATCTGTTTGTGACTTTGCAGCAAATAGCTCGTTTTCTAATCGTTCCACTTCCAAAACCACTTTCAGTGGTTCTACTGATTCTCTACAAGTTTCCCTACCGCAGGCAGATAAGAAAAGAACTAGAAGGATTAGGATGACTGCACGCATAATATCTATTTTTGGGCAAATTTAGACTTATCCAACGCTTTATGAAGAAGATTCTTTTCGCTCTCCTCATTCTTTTTTCAGGAATATCAATGGCTCAAACAAAGCTTGGTTTGAAATTGGCTCCTATTGCATCTTCTAATAGAGCCACGAATGATTCTTTGAGTGTGGAAAGCAATGGGTCCAAAATGAATATCTCAATAGGCTTGATAGTAGATAAAGCCCTAACAGATACTTATTATTTAAGTACTGGCTTGGTTTACATCCCGAAAAGAGTTGCTTTCGGATATAGCGATCCAGCTATTGAAGATGAGGAATACAACCTTCAGTATTTACAAATACCAATAAGTCTTAAGCTATTTACGAATGAAGTAGCACCAGATTTAAAAGTGTTTTTTCAAGTTGGTACCGGTTTAGAGTTCAAAGTGTTTGAAGAAAGAGCAGATCCCTCTCATTTTATAGTAGAGAAATTCAATGCAATTGACCTATCTGTTTTGTTGGGTTCTGGTATTGAATATAGGGCGGGAATTAACACCACATTGTTTGGTGGGTTTTCTTATCAAAGAGGATTAACAAATGTGGTGGCTGAACCAGCTACACTATATGAAGATCTACAGCTTAGAAGTACTATTTTCTCTATTGATTTAGGAGTGAAATTTTAATTGATCTATTACATAAATAGCCTTTGAATCCACTCGATTTCAAAAATTGTGTGCTGGAAATGTAAATTTTTAAATAATATTTTACCTACCGTAAAGGTTAATTCAATAAGAACTTAAAGTAGTTATTTCTTTCTAAGAGTATAGTGGAAGTGCCTTGATAGTCTGTGATAAAGCAATCAGCTTATCTGTTTTTCATTTAACATTTTTATTCGAATAATATAATTTATTCTTTAATTAATTAAAATTGAGTAACAAATGGCCCAAAAGGGGTATATGATTTGGTTATTCAAAATGTTAAATTGGGATTCCAATTATTTCTTATTGCTACCTATAGTTAGAACATCAATCACTATTCATAGTTATGAAAGCCATAAAAAATCGTATTTCTTCGAAACTTATTTTAATACTTCTTGCTTTAATCTTTATTATCCCTAAAGCTGTTTCTCAGGATAGACTAGCAGACTCAACAGCCCTAGTTGCAATCTACCAATCTACCAATGGATCTGGATGGACTAATAAGACAGGATGGGAAATTATTGATGGAGTTGGTTCTCCTACACCAATAAATTCATGGCATGGGGTTACCCTAACAACGGACAGAGTAAGTGGTCTTGATCTTAGTAGCAATAATCTTGGAGGAACTCTACCCATAGAGATCGGAGACCTAACTGCATTAGGAACATTGGATTTAGCAATAAATCTTATTTCAGGATCAGTACCAACAACAATTGGAGCGCTAACGGCACTGAGCGACATGAACTTGCTTGGAAATAGTTTCTCTGGAACTATACCCACAGCTATAAATAGCCTTGTGAACCTTACCTCAATACAGCTTCAGAGTAATCAGTTCACAGGGACTATACCAGATTTTTCAAGCCTTACAGGTCTAACCAATTTTGCAGTTAGTAGTAATAATCTTACAGGGCAAATTCCAGAATACCTTGGAAGCTTGCAGAGCCTTAATCAACTTTTCTTAAGTGGAAACCAACTGACTGGAAACGTTCCTGATACTTTAGGGACATTACTTGACTTGACTTTTCTGCGCCTGGACAATAATCAGTTGAGTGACTCAATACCTTCAAATTTTGTAAATCTGACTAACCTCAGTAATCTTCTAATACACAACAATGAGTTTACTCACTTACCTGATCTATCTACACTAGGGTCTTTTAGTACATTCAACGTCTCTAACAATTTTTTTACTTTTGAGGACTTAGAAGTTAATTCTTCAGTTATCACCTTAAATTCAAGTCAGAAAAATTTTGGTTCAGTACAAAACCTTGATTTCATTGTTGGAGATCCTATTAGTCTAGATGCATTTATCCCCGGAACAGGAGCCAATGATACTTATCAGTGGCTATTGAATGGGGCAGATATTGCTGGAGCGACTAACCAAACCTATTCTAAAACTGCTGAGCTAGTAGATGCTGGTTCTTACAGTTTAAGAGTTTCAAATTCATTATTTGTAGGAGCAGATATTTTTTCTGAGGATATAGTTGTCAACGTGAATCCTATTCCTATTAATGAAACAGATTCCTTGGCGTTGGTTGCTTTATATAATTCCACAAATGGTGCAAGCTGGACGGACAACACAAACTGGCTCTCGGGGACATTAGATACTTGGGTTGGTGTTACTGTGATAGATGGCAGGGTAACTAACTTGAACCTTCAATCTAATGAGATACAAGGATCAATACCTTCGGAAATCGGTGATCTTGATTCTTTGAAAACAATATCTATGAGTAGTTTTTCTGGATTTGGAGGAATATTACCTTCAGAGATAGGAAATTTATCAGCTTTGACAACACTCTCATTAGAGGGAGATTTTACAGGAACAATACCAACAGAGATAGGAAACTTATCAAATCTTCAAACCTTTAATTTCTATAGTGATTTGATAGAAGGTAGTTATCCTGCTTCTTTTGGAAATTTAACTTCACTTACCTCTTTAGATTTTTTTGGAAATAACATGTCTGGTTCATTGCCAGCAGAATTTTCAAACTTAATCAATCTAACTAGATTGAGAATAACTGTTCCTGAAGGAAATATTCCAAGTTATTTAGGAGACTTAAGCTCGCTTCAAATACTGTATTTAACAGGGGCTAATGATCCTTCTTTGTTTAATGGGACAATCCCGGCCAATTTAGGCAACCTAACTAATCTATCTTCTTTAACCATTAGAAACAGTAGTGTTTCAGGGACAATTCCTGTTGAGCTTGGCAGCCTAACTTCTCTAGGAACTTTGTCCTTAGACACGAATCAATTATCTGGGTCTATTCCAACAGAAATTGGATCATTGTCTGGTCTCTCTACTCTAAGTTTTAGTAATAACTCTCTAACTGGAGATGTCCCTGCTAGTTTTACCGGACTCACGAGCCTAACTGAGCTAGAATTACAAAATAACACATTAACATCACTTCCCGACCTTTCTGGGATAACTAGTATTACCTATTTCGATCTTGGAAACAACTATTTAACTTTTGAAGATCTGGAACCAAATGCATCAATAATTACCCAAGATGCATCACAACTTTTATTTGGATCACCACAAAATATCAGCCTACC
>JBGCFL010000236.1:0-11027 GCA_045106975.1 Ekhidna sp.
CCAGTGATGGCACAAGGAGCACCACCAGCTACCCCAATAGATGGAGGACTTTCGCTCCTTTTGGCAGCAGGTGGAGCATATGGCTTGAAAAAATTGAAGGATAGTCGAAAGTAGAAAAATGGACTTCATTCCTGATGGAGCATAGCGAAGTTCAGGAATCTCGAACGAGAAATGCCGGAATCTTCAATCTGAAGTCACTCCCTTTGGGAGTCTATGCAAACTTAAGATTGATTTTCAACTGAGATAATTTAAAGTGAAACCCCGATCCAATCGGGTGAGCAATCCTTGATGGCATTGCGTTTGGGTGACTTTTTAGCTGGGTCACCCTTTTTTACTTTCCATATTTTAAAAAGTTCCGATTGTAGGTTATATCTTAACGCGACTAGTAACCTACGCTATGAAAAAACCGATTTCCTGTTTAGTTATACTTCTAAGTTTTGTCTTAAACATCAATCTCTTCGCCTATCCACCACAAGAAGAAAATTCTTACTCAGGAGAACTTGAGTCAGCAAAAAAAGTTATTACTTCCAGTACAGATTCTGCTCTCTACTTTCTTCAGCGGGCGCAAATATTAATAGGATCGAGTCAAGAAAGACAGATAGAGATTAACGCACTTTACGGAGTGTATTACGTGACTATAGCCGAATACGATTCTGCGATTTATCTCTATAGAAAAAATGCTGAATTAGCATTAGATATCAGCTCAGAAGAGGCCTACGCAGACGCGATGCTTGGGATGGGAGTTACCCAATCGGCTCAAGGAAAATTGGCACAATCGCAAGAGAATCTTTTAAAAGCACTTACCTATTACGAAGAAAATGGATTAAGTGAAAAACAAGCTGATGCCTACGTCCATATTGGGGAGCTGCTGCTAAAGTCGAAAGACTTACAAGGAACTAAGAACCTAAAAGAAGCCAAGGAATTCTTTAAAAAAGCACTCGAAACAAATCCAGGAGTTCACTATAGGGCTCTTTCTCGACTAGCTGTTGCTTATGAAAATGAAAATAGCTTGGATTCTGCGTACACTATTTATCAACGCTTAAGCAAAGTATATAAGGAGTCAGAAGACTTGAGAAGTCTATTCAGTACTTACATCAACATGGCTATTGTGTATGAGAAACAGGGAAAAAGCGATAGTATGATCTACTACTACAACAATGCGGCACTTCTTGCTAAGAAACTGAACTATGTAAAGGGTCTTGCAGGAGTATACCACAATCTGGTTAGAGCGCATTTCATGATGTCCAATTTTTCAGAATCTGAAGCATACCTAGATAGTGCTTACGCAACAGCAACAAAAAGTAAAAACTTGGAGGTATTCACAAAGTTAAAAGGCGATGAAGCGTATATAGCTCAGGTTTTAGGTAACTACAAAAAGGCTGCCTTTCTCTACGAAGAATTCTTCATTCTCAAAGACAGTTTGTACGCTCAAAAACAAGCGGAAGTAGTTCAAGAACTAAATATTAAATACGAAACGGCAGCAAATAAGCAACGAATTGTTGAGTTACAATTGGCACAAAAGGATGCAGCTCTTTCATTGGCAACCTCAAAAAATCAGCGAAATCTTTTCATATCAGGATTTGTCCTGCTGCTAGTGGCGGCTGGTTTTTTGTATTATCAGTATCGCACCAAAAAGAAAACAACTGAAATCTTATCTATTAAAAACGAACAGATTTCCGCAGCACTTGCTGAACGAGAAATTTTACTGAAAGAGATTCATCATCGAGTAAAAAATAACCTACAGGTCATCTCAAGTCTACTATACCTACAAGCCGAATCATTGGCAGACGAAGCAGCAATTGATGCTGTTCGTCAAGGTCAGCATAGAGTAGAAGCAATGGGTCTTATTCATCAAAGACTCTACTCAGCAGATGATGTAAGAGGAGTAAATATTCAGGAGTATTTTGAGCAATTGTGTGAGGAAATTATATCGGTTTTTGCAGACGAGGAAAGTGAATTGGATTACCGAGTAGAGACTAATAATCTTAAGCTGGACATTGATACAGTTATTCCACTTGGATTAATTGTGAACGAACTGATCACAAATGCTATTAAATACGCTTTTCCTGAAAAAGAAGAAGGCCTTATAGTTATAAAAGTGCATCAAGAAGAAGGCAAACTGCATATTCAAGTGAAAGACGATGGAGTTGGTATGACGGAGGATGCCTTGAAGAAAGTCAATTCATTTGGATGGAAAATGATGAGATCGCTTTCGCGAAAACTAGAAGCAAAAATCAAAATCAAAAATGATTCGGGGACTACAGTAGAATTAATCGCTTCTCGCTATAAATTAGTGAAATGAGTGGAGTGAAGATACTTGTTGTAGAGGACGAGCCTTTAATAGCGGACGACATTGCTGACAGGTTAGAGAAACATGGGTATGAGGTAGTTGGCATTGCGGACAAAGCAGAGACAGCACTTGAAATCATAGAGAAAGAAAAACCTGAACTTGCCCTGTTAGATGTGAATATAGAAGGCAATGTAGATGGTATAGGTCTTGCAGCTCAGCTGGATATACCATTTGTTTTTCTCACTTCGTACTACGATCAAAAAACTCTTGATCGAGCTAAATTGACCAATCCCTCAGGATACATTGTTAAGCCATTCAAGGAAAGGGACTTAATCGCCAACTTGGAAATGGCTAGATCTAGAAATAAACCCGTAAACGATGAAAAGAGACCACCTGAAAAGCTCTTTTTGAAAAATGGACAAGAGATCGTTTCAGTTATTTCATCAGATATCTTCCTAGCAGAGGCTTATGACAACTATACCTATATCTATACCGAAACAGACAAATTTCTGATCAGTCACACACTCAAAAGCATTGAAGATAAACTGCTGCCATTTGGGTTTAGAAGAACCCATCGTTCTTACTTGATCAACTTTGAAAAAGTGAGCACCATTTCAGATAAGTACATTTATCTAGGGCAGCACAAAGCGCTGATTGGAAAGTCATATCGCAAGGAGTTTATGGAGAGCCTTTCTCTGCTTTAACTTCTGTTTTTTTCTAAATATGGTAAAGTACTTTGCTGTAAAATTCCCAATCCCAACTCCACGCAGCAAGTCATTCTGTAAGAATCTTATACCTCCAGAAGATCCACGCTAGATGGCTATAGCGTATAAGATGTCTATCGACATGACTTTTTAAGCAGATACACTGTAATGATTATTGACGGTAGCTCTAACAATTCATCTAAACATTTCATTGGTTTGGTCTGAACTTCCCTTCACTAAAAATATTCTTCCCTTCACCATCTTTAGAAAGATGATTCATTGTCTTAGTATGATTTTCACTTATTGAAACCGGCTACTTATCGTAACTGTGTTGCTGTTTCAACACTTACTCTGGATAACTATAGTATCATGTAAGATCGAAGCGAATACAGGACTAAAGTCATGTTTCAAATATTTTATAACAGCTAAAAATCAATAAAATGAATCGTATGAAAACCTTAATCTTAATAGTATTCGTCTTAATAGCAAACACTACTATTGGTCAGATAAAATTTTACACCAATAATGGAACAGTGGAGACGAAATCCATTGATACTTCGGAAGATAATGTCAAACTGGAAGTGATTATTCCAGAAGAAGCCAAAAATCACGAAGAAATAAGTATACAGTTTCAGCCAAGTCCAGACGATGGAGAACGTTGGAATGATTACTATTGGAGAAAAGACTTTACTCCAGCATATCTTCAAGGGAAGACTAAATTAGAATTTTGGCTTAAGAAACCTGGAGAAGAAACTGGCGACTTCTGTAAAGACGATTATTGCAACAAAATATTCAGGGCAACAGATGATTACCGTAGAAACTATGTAAGCCAACCAATGAGAGTTAAAATCTACGGCAAAGACTTTGCAAAGATGATTTGGGAGAATGGGGAACAAAAAAAGAAATACGAGTATACACTTCTTAAATCGGCAGACCTGATGATAGATTACGGACCAATTTCCAACGCTGTGGCATCAGAAGAGGGTTTGTTTCAGATGGAGAAGTATAGCGCTAGCGGAGATAATGAGGTAGAATTATTTTCAAATACAGGTCAGGTTTATATGACTCATGACCTCACCTCCGATGAAGGTGGAGTTAACTTTATCTTGACAGAGATAGAAGTAGGAGAGTCTGCTGAAGTTGCCATTGATATGTCTGGTGGAGGCGGGGGTTCTTCTTCCAAATCATCTGACCCTTTGGAAGATGTAAAAACGAGTATTGAACGAGCTTTATTTATGACGGTTAATGAAAGAACTAGTCGTTATATAGAAAAACCAGCCACAAGTTATTCCAATGGTCTAATATCAGAATCTGTTTATGAGCCAATGCTAAAAGGTAAAGGAGCAGTAAGAAGCTGGGAAAAGGAAGCAAAGCGATTCAGCAATCGTTCAGAGTACATCAATTGGAAATCTGGCAATATCGGAAATTTCGAAGGTCAGGTTTTGGAAATTCCTGTGTATAAAATGTCGCAGGTGAAGTCAGTAGATAGGGTCTACAGATTGAAAGACGGAGAAAGCGGCAAAACGCAAACACTGAAAGTCTTGGTGGGAAAAATTGATGAACGAATTTTCGTAGCAACATTAGCAGCCCAAGGAACGAAGAAGCTCACTGAAGAAGAAACTAAATTCTGGAATCACATAGAAAGCACATTTAAACGTAACTAATGAGTTTGTAAAGTCGATTGTGGGTTTTGCAAAAGGGTCAATTGAAGTACAATTCTTCTGTTGACCCTTTCTTTTTAAAATGAGATTGTGAAGATATGACTCCTCCTAACATAGGAAGTGTCTCACTCTCTCTTCACTAAAAATATTTAGCCCTTCGCCAAAAGTGCAAAGCCAATTTGTACAGTAAATGGCAATTTCACTCGGTCTTAAAAAGATTTCAAAGATCAAAACCAAGCGAAAATGTCAAACAAATACCTAATATCAATTACCCTAATTATTTTCCTTTTACTAAAAGCATCTTTTGGTGTAGCACAAAGCTTTAACGAAGTAGTCAAAGTTGTCGCCTCTGATCGCGACAATTCTGATGAATATGGATATTCTGTTGCTATTTCTGGCGATTATGCCATTGTGGGTGCTTTCAAAGAAGATCATGATGTCAGTGGTGGTAATTTTCTAACAGAAGCTGGTTCTGCATATATTCTGGAGAAAGATGGATCCGGTAATTGGGTAGAAGTTCAAAAGATAGTTGCTTCAGATAGGGCAGCTTCAGATCAATTTGGCTATTCAGTCTCTATCTCAGGAGACTATGCTATAGTAGGAGCACATCAAGATTTTGTTAGTCGTGGATCAGCTTATATTTTCGAAAGAGATGGATCAGGTGTATGGTCAGAAGTTGAGAAAATTTCGGCATCCGATCCACAAAGTTTTGACTTTTTTGGATCCTCGGTAGCCATTGGAGGAGACTATGCCATTGTGGGAGCCCATCAAGGGAATAGAGATGCAGCAAGTGCAAATAGTCTTTCAAATGCAGGTTCTGCTTATGTTTTTGAAAGAGATGGATCAGGTGCTTGGTCACAATCCCAAAAATTAGATGCGTCAGATAGAGCGGCAGAGGATTTCTTTGGATTTTCAGTAGCAATGTCAGGAACTTA
The DNA here is from genome assembly GCA_045106975.1 of Ekhidna sp. Classification (GTDB taxonomy): domain Bacteria; phylum Bacteroidota; class Bacteroidia; order Cytophagales; family Cyclobacteriaceae; genus Ekhidna. Next base: position 5,591 of record JBGCFL010000236.1, read on the forward strand.
CGCCATCATTGGAGCATATCAGGAAGATGAAGATGAAGATGAGTTAAATACGCTTGCTTCCGCAGGCTCTGCTTATATTTTTTTAAGAGATGGGGCAGGATCTTACAGTGAAGTGAGTAAGCATGTAGCTTCTGACAGAGGGGCTGGTGATCAATATGGTTATTCAGTGGCGATATACAGTACTCGTGCAATTATTGGTGCAAACAAGGAAAGTGAGGATGCTGATGGGCTGAACACGGCAAGCGAAGCTGGTTCTGCTTACATCTTAGAAAGAGACGGGGCTGGTACTTGGGCAGAAGTGCAAAAAGTTGTAGCCTCTGATCGAGAAGCCTCAGATGAGTTTGGTTATTCAGTGGCAATTGGTTTTAATTATGCAGCGGTTGGAGCTTGGAAGGAACGAATTTTAGCAGGTGCAGCATATGTATTCGACCGAAACAGTGCAGGCGAGTGGGCCCACCTTCAAAAGAGAGTTTCATCAGATCGTGTCAATGGAGATCAGTTTGGTGTATCCATAGCACTTTCAGGATTGGATCTAATGGTGGGAGCAAACAGGGAAGATCAAGATGAAAATGGAGCAAATAATCGGGTTTCAGCTGGATCTGCATATCTATTCGAGTTTGAAAACAACAGACCCGTTTTTACCTCTTCAAGTTCTGTATCTATACCTGAAAATGTAGCTTCAGGCACTGAAGTTTTAGACGTGAATGCCAATAATGATGATGGGGGAGCTAATGATGAGAGAATCACCTATTTCATTGCAGCTAGAAATGAAGATGATCTCTTGTTTGACATAGATTCTGAAAGTGGAGAAGTAACAATTGATTTCTTACCAGACTTTGAAAATCCAATTGATGAAGATGGAAACAACGTTTATTTCCTCCAGATCAATGCAAATGATGGGCTAAGTTCTACAAATCAATTTGTATTTATAACAGTAACGGACGTAGATGAGACAGATCCAACCATTACTTCGTCAGCCACTGCAAGCATACCCGAAAATAGTACTGTAGTTGCTTATACTGCCACAGCAGATGAGATGGTAACATTTACACTAGGAAGCACCAAGGACGAAGGATTCTTTACTGTGGCAAATGACAATGAAATTAGTTTTGTCTCATCACCAGATTTTGAGAATGCGCAAGATGACGATACTGACAATGCCTATGTAATTGATGTCATTGCAGAAGATGCCGCTGGTAATACTTCTACATTAGAAGTGACTATTACAGTCACTGATGTAGATGAAGTTGATCCAACTATTACTTCTGCGACTACCGCTAGTCTTGTAGAAAACAGTACTGGAATTGTCTATACTGCTACCGCAGATGAGACTGTCACTTTTACCTTAGGAAGTAGCAAAGATGAAGGACTATTTGCCATTGCAAATGGTAATGAGATTAGCTTTTCCAACTCTCCAGATTTTGAAGATCCCCAAGATGGAAATATGGATAATGCTTATTTGGTTGATGTAATCGCAGAAGATGTAGCAGGCAATACTTCCACTTTGGAAGTAACCATATCTGTCACAGACATAGATGATACTAACCCAGTTTTTACTTCTTCGGCCTCTGCTAGCTTAGAAGAAAATATTACTGGAATTGTTTATTCTGCTACTGCAGACGAAACCGTCACTTTTACCTTAGGAAGTAGCAAAGACGAGGCATCTTTTGCTTTAGCTAATGGTAATGAAATTAGCTTTTCAACCACTCCCGATTTTGAAGATCCCCAAGATGGAAATATGGACAATGATTATCTTATAGATATCATGGCTGAAGATGTGGCAGGTAATACAACTACTTTGGAAGTGACTATTACAGTTACGGATATAGATGAAATTAATCCAACCATCACCTCTTCACCAACAGTTAGTATTGCAGAAAACAGCACAGGAGTTGCTTATACAGCTACTGCAGACGAGACCGTCACTTTTACCTTAGGAAGTGGCAAAGATGAAGGATCTTTTGCTTTAGCTAATGGTAATGAGATTAGCTTTTCAACCACCCCGGATTTTGAAGATCCCCAAGATGGAAACATGGACAATGATTATGTCATTGATATTATTGCTGAAGATGCAGCAGGTAATACTGCCATGATAGAAGTGACGATTACTGTAACGGATGTAGGTGAATTTATCACTTGGGATGGAACAGATTGGTCTAATGTCACAGGCCCAACTGCTTCAGATGATGTGATCATTGATGGTGATTACACACTCAATAGTGCAGCTACATTAGCAGTCCTTAGCCTTACAACTAATACTGGAAACACGGTCATAGTAGACAGTGAGTCGACATTGACTATTAATGGAGACTTGATCAACGATGGAGACTTAACAATAGAATCTGGATCGTCGTTAATCACATACGCTGCAAATACTTTTACGGGCAATGACATCACAATAAAGCGAGATACTCGCTATTCAGATGGTAAGTATAGTTTCGTAGGCTCACCAGTAGAACAGGATGCTAGCATCACTGAAACAACTCTTGGCGACAATGTGTATTACTACGATGAGACAGAGTCGTATAGCACTAATGACGGATTAGATCGCTGGGATGTCATGACTGGAGAGATAGTGCCAGGCACAGGATATACCCAAGCAAACCAAAAAGAGATCATGTTTCAGGGCGTTCCAAATACAGGAACAATTACCTACTCAGGCACATACACAGAAGATACTGATGATGCCAATGAAGGTTGGAATCTAGTAGCCAATCCATATGCAGCAGCTATTAATGTTGGAGACTTTCTTGTAGAAAACGATAACATAACTGGGGCAGTCTACATCTGGGATGACAATGGATCCGATACGCAACGCGGTAGCAATGCAGATTACATAGTCGCTAATGCTATGATCGCCACTAATTCAACACCAGCAAACATGGGGAATCGCTATAATCAGTATCTAGGTTCTGCTCAAGCATTTTTTGTAAAGTTGGATGACAATACAGACACTGATATTTCTTTCACAGAAAGCATGCGTCGGGCGGATAACAATAGTGATGATCACTTTTTCAGGAAAAGCGAATCATCAGTTGTGAGACTCAACTTGACCAATGCAACAGGTCTATTCAAACAAACAGTAATTGGATTTCTAGACAATGCAACAGAGAATCATTTAAATAAAATCTATGATGCACAAGCGTTCAATGCATCATCGGATGATGGATTGTTCACCATGAAAGCGGGCAGAAGCTTAGCCTTGAATGGAATGACAAAAAATTGGAATTACGTGCAGCTACAGTTCAATGTGGAAGAAGCTGGCATATATCAGATCTCTGTCGAATTGGAAGGCTATGATTCGCCTATTTACCTAAAAGATAACTTGACTGGCGAAGTTGTAGACTTAAGGAATACTGCCTATTCCTTCTCTTCCAATTCCGGAATTCACACTGATAGATTTGAAATAGTTTCGAATCCATCCAATTTACTTGGGCTAGAAAGCGATGACATATTGGTGTATGCTGTCAATAGTATTCTTCACATTCAATCATCTAGCTCAGATGAACGAGAGTATCAACTTTTTAACATGAATGGGAAGAAGCTTCTCTCAGGATCTGTTGAGTCAAACAAAGAAATCAACCTGAATGCCTATGCTAAAGGCATCTACCTCGTTTTTGACGGTCAGAAAACGCATAAAATCATTTTAGATTAAACAGGTCAATCGGAGCGTCACCCTGAGTCCTGAGTTTATCGAAGGAATGAAGGATCTAAGACACCCTATTCTCAAACCAATAATTACAACTATGAGCATTCTAAAAATAATATTATCAACAACAACTTTTCTGTTCATTCTTCCACTCATAGCACAAGGGCCACCACCAGCCACCCCAATAGATGGAGGCTTATCTCTCCTTCTAGCAGCAGGTGGAGCCTATGGCTTGAAAAAACTGAAGGATAGCAGAAAGTAAAAAAATGGACGTCATTCCTGACGAAGCATAGCGAAGTTCAGGAATCTCTAACGAGAAATGCTGGAATCTTCAACCTAAAGTCACTCCTCTGGAAGTCTATGTGAACTATAGATTAGTATCATTAAAAGTGAAATCCCGATCCAATCGGGTAGCAATCCACTACGGCATTGCGTGGGTGACTTTTTAGCTGGGTCACCCTTTTTTATACACGTTGCGTCCACCAATTATTTAAAAAACAAAAGTCAAGTGCATGATTAGTTATTCCATGTCCGATTATTGACATTTGTCTTCTACGGAATAGAATATAAAACATGTGTCTAGTTGTATTTGCTTACAAAACGCACCCAAAGTATAAATTGATCATGGCGGCAAACCGCGATGAATTTTATGCACGTCCTACCGCAGAGACTCACTGGTGGGAAGACCATGATATCTTGGGAGGGAGAGACCTCCAAGCAAAAGGGACATGGATGGGTGTAAATAAACGAGGACATTTTGCAACAGTTACCAACTTTCGCGACATCAATAACATTAAGGATGATGCAAGATCCAGAGGAGACTTACCGGTCAATTTTTTGATTGGGGATCAATCCTCTAATGATTATTCACAGAAAGTATTTAGCGAAGCTCAGCAGTACAACGGATTTAACTTGTTGACGCTAGGGGATGAGATGACCCACGTCAGCAATTACAGTAAAGACGTAACAGCATTGTCGTCTGGTGTGTATGGCTTGAGCAATGCCTTGCTGGATAGTTCATGGCCAAAAGTCAATAAATCAAAAGAGCTCCTGCGAAATGAAATAGAAGGCAATTTTGACCTAGAAGACTTAATTGACTTAATGCAAAATACAGAGGTGGCGAAAGATGATGAACTGCCAGAAACAGGCCTCTCTCTGGAAATGGAAAGAGCCGTATCTGCCATGTGTATTCGTACCGAAAACTACGGAACTTGCTGTTCTACAGCGATAACCATGGACTATGAAGGAAACGTAAAATTTATGGAAAAAAGCTATCCTTTCGGTAATAGAAAAAATGAAGTAAAATCATTCTCTTTTGAAATAGAAAAATGAAAGAAAAACAGCTAAGCTTTACTATGTCGGATTCCCCCTTTCAAGGGGGCAAGGGGGATGTCTTATGAATTTCCTCAAAAAATACTTCGGCCCAAGCACACTTGTCACAGCGGCATTCATAGGCCCGGGCACTTTGACAGTATGTACCATTTCAGGAGCCAATTTCGGCTATACCTTATTGTGGGTGTTGCTCTTTGCGACTATATCCACTATCATTTTGCAAGAAATGGCGGCAAGATTGGGGCTCATCACTCAGCGAGGATTGGGCGAGGCTATTCGGTCTCAAATCCAACATCCTATTGTGAAATGGCTAAGCATTGCATTGGTTTTCACTGCTATCATCATTGGTAATGCCGCATATGAAGCAGGCAATATTTCAGGAGCAGTTTTAGGGATCAGTAGCGTGGCAGGGGAGTCATCCGATTGGGCTCTCATTATAGGTGCCATTTCCTTTGG
>JBGCFL010000237.1:0-10192 GCA_045106975.1 Ekhidna sp.
GCATTTTTAGAGACATGAATTAGTCCATCATCAGAACCAACATAAAGTAGCCCGAATCGAGTAGGGGACTCTGAAATAGAAGTCAATGTACCGTAGCTCACATCTCCTTTTTTTCCACCTTTTGTTAAATCACCTGAAAGAGTCTCAAAGTCATCCCCTTGATTCATAGACCTGTGGAACCTGTTACTACCGAAATAGATGATATCTTGATTGTGAGGAGAGATCATGATTGGCGCCTCCCAGTTCCATCTGAATGGAGCATCACCCAACGTGTGTCTTGGAGTGATGTACTTTCGATCTTGCGTTTCGGTGTTGATTCGGAAATAGTTTCCAAACTGATAACCGGTGTATACTGTCGCATTATCTCTTGTGTCAATGGCTACTTGCATACCGTCTCCACCCATTAGTCTTTCATATGGATACCTTCCATTTTGCAACCATGATCTATTGTATTCATACGTGCTTGGACCTTTCCACACCCCATTGTCTTGCAGTCCTCCATAGACGTTGTAGGGTTCGTCCATGTCTACAGCAATGGAGTAGAACTGTCCCACTGAAGGGGAGTTGCAGTTGGTCCAAGAGGCTCCAGTATCAAAGCTTACGTATACTCCACCATCATTACCGAGAATAAGATGTCTCGGATCTTTTGGATTGACCCAAATAGCATGATGATCTACATGGACATTGTCTTCATTGATGTTTTTGAACGTCTTACCTCCATCATCTGATCTCACTATCGGAACTCCCATGGTGTAGATCACATCAGGATTTTGGCCATCTACTTGTACCTGACCAAAGTAGTAGCCGTACGAGAAGATCATACTTTCAATGTAATCTTCATGTGTCTTACTCCAAGTTTTTCCACCGTCATTGGAGCGATACATTTCGCCACCTTTTACGGGTGTGTCAAACAATAATGAATTAGCATCCTCTGTATAAGCAACCAAATCAATTGGTTTTACTTTTCCAGCCTCAACGTCTTTTTTGATGTCTACAGCATTGTATTTTCTAGGGAATCTATTGTCATCTAAGAATTGATTGATGTCCTTATTCTCCAGGGCTATGAACATTTCATTACTCATGGTTCTGAGTTTGTCTTTTGTCACTGTTGCTTGTATCTCTTCTGTGTCTTTTTCTCTTCTATCCTGATTATCCAAAATAGCATAGACAATATTGGCATCTGATGGCGCAATAGCTAAACCAATTCTACCGGTACCTTCTGTATCAGGAAAACCAGAATCATCCGCAATTTCTGCCCATGTGTCTCCACCGTCTTCTGACCTGTATATGGCTGTTCCATTTCCAGCCTCTGTAAAGTCCCATGCTTTTCTGTCTTTTTCCCAAGCTGCTGCAATAAGTACATCAGGGTTGCTAGGGTGCATGACCAAATCAATGATGCCTGTTCTATTATTCACAAAAAGTGTTTTTGACCATGTCTTTCCACCGTCTGTAGATTTATAAACGCCACGTTCTGCATTTTCAGAATATAAGTGACCAAGTGTACCTACCCAGATCGTGTTGGGGTCAGACGGATGTAGAATGATCCTTCCTGTATGATGCGTTTCTTCTAGTCCTAAATGTTTCCAATTCTCCCCATTGTCAGAGGATTTAAAAACTCCATAACCAGAGTAGGAAGAACGAGAGGAGTTGTTTTCTCCTGAACCTACATAAAGGATGTTGTTGTTCCAATCAACAGCGATATCGCCAATCGTCATCACTATTTGATTGTCAAAAAGTGGCTCGAAAGAAGTTCCGTTGTTTTTTGTTTCCCACAAAGAGCCAGAAGCGTAAGCGACATAGAAGTGAGAAGGGTCTTTTGGGTCTACTGCCAGATCAACAACTCGACCACTCATTACAGTAGGGCCAACATTCCTGAAAGGCACATTTTTGACCAATGAATTTTCCTCTATGGCTAATCGCTGTTGATAGCCTTCCCAACGCAGAGTTGCAGAGGTTGCAGAAGGATTTGATTCTTTTTTCTTTCGCTGTGCAGATACTGAAATGGAGGTGATCAGTAAAAGCAGGAGTAGATGTTTTATTTTCATGGGTTAGGTATTTTTATTGAAAGTTAAGTAGAGTCTTTTCGGTCGACAAGAGAGGGATGAGAAATTATATGAGTTGTTAATCTTTGGTTCAAAAGGTGTAAGATTCTGACGTCTTTTTTAATGAAACCTATTTTAATGGGTAATTTTCCAGTTGAAATAAAAACAGAATAAATGGTTAAGATCTATCATAACAACAGATGCATGAAGAGTAGGCAAACACTCGATATTTTGAATGATAAAACGAAGGACGTTGAAATCATTGACTATCAGGCTAACCCTCCTTCTAAAGATGAGTTGAAGAATATTCTGAAAATGCTAGATGCAGAACCAATGGATATTATCAGAAAGGGAGAGTCCATTTTTAAAGAGAATTTCAAAGGAAAGGAACTGTCAGATGACGAATGGATAGATGCTATGATTGAGTTTCCCAAACTTATAGAGCGACCTATCGTGGTGAATGGTGACAAAGCTGTGATCGGGCGTCCACCAGAAAATGTGCTGAATATCCTATGAAGGCCCTGCTAGTAAAAGAACTCAATGGACCAGAAGCGCTGGTTTATGATGATCTAACCATAGAGGCACCACAAAAAAACAGAGTACTTATAGAAGTAAAATATGCAGGAGTCAACTTTCCAGATACATTAATCACGAGAGGTAAATACCAGTTTCAACCTGATTTACCTTTTGCTCCTGGAGGTGAAGTAGCTGGTGTCATAAAAGCGGTGGGAGAAGAAGTCACCGAATTTAAGGTGGGCGATAGAGTTGTTTCAGGAACTACTTGGGGAGGGTTTGCAGAAGAAGCATTGGGTTGGGATTTCAATACACATCATATCCCAGATGAAGTAAGCTTCAAGGATGCAGCTTCTATTTTGATGACTCATGGAACAGTTATTCATGCCTTGATGGATAGGGCAGAGTTGAAGAAAGGAGAGACGTTAACAGTGCTCGGCGCTTCGGGAGGAGTGGGTACGGCAGCTATTCAGATAGGAAAAATAATTGGAGCAAAAGTAATTGCATGTGCATCAACAGACGATAAACTAACCTTCTGCGAATCACTAGGTGCAGATGAGACTTTCAAATATGCTGTAGATAATGTGAAGGAGGGAATCAAAACGCTGACCAACGGAAAAGGGACTGACGTCATATTCGATGCGGTGGGTGGAGACTATTCAGAACAAGCTTTTAGAGCTATCGCTCCAAAGGGTAGGCATCTAGTGATCGGTTTTGCGTCTGGGCGTGTTCCTGCCATACCTTGGAATTTACCTCTACTCAAAAGCGCTTCTATTGTGGGTGTTTTTTGGGGATCTTACTTTAGAAATTTCCCAGAGGAGAATAAGAGGAGCATTCAGCAACTGATGGAGTGGCTCAAAATAGGAGATTTAAAGCCTGCTGTGGATACAGTTTATTCATTGGAAGAAGGAGCTAAAGCTCTTCAAAAAATAGAAGAGCGAAAGGTAGTTGGGAAGCTACTGGTTAAGATTTAGTCAATTAGTGTCTATTGAAACAGCCGTTTTAAGCACCTAGTTAAAACTGCTGTTTCAGCAACAATTTGAAGACAAATTAAAAGAGCCCTGTGATATTTCCGTCTTTATCTATGTCGATGTTCTCAGCGGCTGGTATAGCGGGGAGACCGGGCATTCTTAGCATTTTCCCTGTGATAGGAATAATGAATTGAGCTCCGGCAGCAATCTCTACTTCTCTTACATGCAAGGTGAAGTTGGTAGGTCTTCCATAAGCCTTTGCGTCATCGGAAAATGAGTTTTGTGTTTTAGCCATGCACACAGAAAAGTTGGAAAAACCGAGTCCATCAGCTCGTTTCAACATCGAGTTGGCATTATCACTATAAGCCACATCCTTTGCTCCATAAATACGTTCTGCGATAGACTCTATTTTTTGTTTTAGTGAGTCTGCTAGTTGGTAAGTGGGAGTAAAGTCATCAGTACATGACTCAGCAGCATCCACTACTTTTTTAGCTAGAGCTTCCATGCCTTTGCCACCGTTTTGCCAACCATCAGCGTAAGCAATCTCTACATTGAGTTCCTTACAGCGATCAATGATGCATTGCATTTCGTCTTCCGTATCTGCTAAAAATTTATTGATGGCAACCACTACAGGAACACCAAAGGATTGGATATTTTCTATGTGCTTGTCCATATTTTTCAGACCTTCTTTCACAGCATTTACATTGGATTCTGAAAGTTGATCTTTTTTGACCCCTCCATGGTATTTCAAGGCTCTGACAGTGGCTACTAATACGACGGCTTTTGGGCTGATTCCTCCTGCTCTGCATTTTATATTAAAGAATTTTTCTGCTCCTAGATCTGCTCCAAATCCAGCTTCGGTAACAGCATATTCGGAGAGAGAAAGACCTGTTTTGGTGGCAACTATTGAGTTCGTTCCTTGTGCAATATTTGCGAAAGGGCCGCCATGAATAATGGCAGGATTCCCTTCCAAGGTTTGTACGAGGTTGGGTTTAATGGCGTCTTTCAGCAAAGCAGCCATCGCGCCGTGAGCGTTGAGATCTTTGGCAAAAATAGGATCGCCTGAAAAGGTATCTCCCACATAGATATTACCCATTCTTTCTTTTAAATCAGCCAAATCGGTAGAAAGACATAAAATTGCCATGATTTCAGAAGCCGCAGTAATGCAGAACTCAGCCTCTTGTAATGACCCTCCAGTTTTGCCTCCTATGCCCGTAATGATATGTCGCAAGGATCGGTCGTTCATATCCATTGCCCATCGCCATTTCACAGTACGAGGATCTATATTTAAGCTTCTTGACTTTCTGGATATGTTATTATTGATTAGTGCAGATAGAAGGTTGTTGGCTTTTTCTATTGCAGAAAAGTCTCCATTGAAGTGGAGATTTATATCCTCCATGGGAATAAGTTGTGAATGTCCACCGCCTGTAGCTCCTCCTTTCATACCAAACACAGGACCTAACGATGGCTCTCTTAACACCGCCACAGCCTGTTTTCCAATACTGTTTAGGCCATCTACAAGACCTACCGAAACCGTAGTTTTCCCTTCACCGGCAGGAGTGGGGGTGATAGCCGTAACAAGGATCATCTTGTTTTTATGAATGCTTTCTTCCTGAATATATGAGAGTGGAATCTTGGCTTTATGTCGACCGTATTGTTCTATTTCATCACTGTCAAGGCCTAATTTTTTTGCTATTTGATCAATAGGTAAAAGGGTGGCTGCTTGAGCTATTTTTAGATCCGGATTTTGGTTACTCATGGTGTGATTATTTTGATGCAAAATAGATGAGGTTGATAGTTAAAAATAAGACTATTGACAGGTGTGACACTGCCAATTATCAGTTAGCTCTCGCTAGCTTTTCTATTCGTCTCTAACTACGCTCATACAATACCATCTTTCGATTTTCGAGCAAGATAATCAAGGTGTAGAAAGATATATAAGGTTAATTCAGTTCTTCTAACAGCCCAGCTAAATTCAATGGTCGAGTATACATCTGTATACTGCCGTCATCATTTTTGGGCCATTCCTCTCTAACCTTATCCCAATAGAGTTCCACTCCATTTTTGTCTGGATCATTGAGATAAAGAGCCTCGGAAACACCATGATCAGAAGCTCCTGAAAGTGGATACTTCTCTACTCTCAATCTAGATAGAATAACGGCAAGATCTTTTCTAGTAGGATAGACAATGGCAGTATGAAAAAGCCCTGTGGAATTAGGAGGTGGAGGACTTCCTTCTTTACTCATCCAGGTATTTAGACCTATGTGATGGTGATAGCTACCAGCAGAAATGAAAGCAGCTTCGTTTCCTATTTTGGTAATCAATTCGAAACCAAGTAGGTCGCAGTAAAATGCCAGTGAATTATCAAGGTCAGATACTTTTAAGTGGACATGACCAATTCTTGTTTTTGTAGGTATAGTGTACTTTTCCATGCTTAGTTCATCGGTATTTCTATCAGTAAAAGCTTAGCGTCACTGCTGGCTTTTATTTCAAATTGGTCTACTTCTGAAACTCCGATAGCGTCTCTTTTTGATAGCGTTTCTTCGTTGACTGTCACTTCTCCTTCCATTACAAACAAATAGACACCATTGTCTTTTTTATGCATATCATATGAGATGCTAGTCCCATTATCTAAATCAGATAGGGAAAACCAAGAATCCTGATTAATCCATAGGGCTTCCTTTTGATCGGGAGCCACTACCGTTTGAAGAACGTTCTTTCTATCTGCTGGATCAAAGTGCTTCTGATCATACCTCGGAGTAATGTTTCTTTCTTTAGGGATCACCCAAACTTGCAAGAAGTTAACCTCTTCTGTTTTGCTGTAGTTGTATTCCGAATGGGTAAGTCCAGAACCCGCACTCATTATTTGTACTTCTCCTGTATGTATGGCTTTCTCCGTTCCTGTACTGTCTTTATGTGCCAATGCACCGGACAGAGGAATGGATACTATTTCCATATTATTGTGAGGGTGTGTCGGAAAACCAGCTCCACCATCTACTATGTCATCATTGAGTACTCTGAGTGCTCCGAAGTTTATTCTCTCTGGATTGTGATAATGCCCAAAACTGAAAGAATGGTGACTGTTGAGCCATCCGAAATTCACTTTTCCTCTTGTATTTGATCTATGTATGGTCGTTTTCATAATGCTTATTTTTTATAGATATGTATTTATACGTAGTTACATTAAATGTAGTTACATATAATTTATTTCAAATAAATTATTCTCCTTAAATGAGTAGAACAGAAGTTTGATTTAGGACTAATCTATCACCTCATTCCTTTGGATTAGGAAAGAATTTTGTGTCCTTCTAGATTAGTAATGCCCCAGTTGGTTAGTTCGTCTTTTGACCATAGGTCTGGAAAGAAAATACGTCTTTGGTACTTTGGGTGCATGTATTTCTGCCAATCACTTCCACCTGTTGCTTCTGCTCCGGTTTTTCCACTGTTCAAGTATTTTGCGGCAGCATTTAAATGAGCCATCACCCATAAAACATTGACGGTGTGATCGTAATGCCGCATGGCATTTATTAGTTTGGTGTCTTTTTGATCCTCTTGTGGAAGTGATTTGAATTTCGTCCAAAGGTTTCGTGTATTATAGGTCTTCATAAACACGATGAAGTCATCCATGTAGTGCTCTTCGAACAATTGAAGGAGCGTGCTTTTCTTGCCTGTTTTGTGATCTTTTCCTGCAGCTTGCCAGTATAAATGATCGAAGGCATGACTGAAGGGAGTGTCACGATCTATGGTGTCACGAAAACGTATGTCAATCAGATTGATTAACTCTGTGGAGGCGAATTCAATTTTTCGGTATTGTGCACTCTGAAAACCACTTGCAGGTGTGAGTGTGTCTCTAAATTTCATGTACTGCTCCACTTCCATGCCATCCCCCATGATCTCAAAAGAGGAGGAAAGCATATCAAAATAGCGACTAATTCGGTCCAATCTTTCGGAGAAAAAGGAAGTAGTCAGTTCCTCATGGTTGGCAATTTGTTCAATCTCCCAAAGAATCATTTTGAAGAGTAACTCATTGATTTGGTGATACATGATGAACACCATTTCATCTGGTAAATTGGTGCGCTGTACCTGTAAACTCAATAAAGCATCTGGCTGAATGTAATCCCAATACGTAATAGGTTTAGAATGTAGCAACCCGCTGAGGTGTGTATTTACATCTTGTCCAATCGCGCTGTATTTTGCTTTTAAATCGTCAAGTAATTGATCTTGGCTCATGTCTTTGTTGGGTGAGTAGTTGTGTTGGAAATGTTAGGATCCAATTTATCAATTATTTCTATCAACACATTCTTTAAATTGATTTTGATATCCACTATTTGCAGAGTTGATTGCCCAGTGAGCTACCTTTATCATGTCCATTTATTTAATTCCCAGAGATTTTTATCGCGCATGAAAAATCAGATTAACTATTTTCTAATAGCTGTATTCTCCATTTTCCTAGGTAGTCAGATTACTGAAGGTGTATTATTAGTGCCTTACTGGCAATCACTTTCTGCGGCTGATTTTTATAGCTACTATCAGGATTTTGGAACATTGATCAACGGGTTCTATACCATACTTACCATTACAGCCTTGGTCATTCCTATTGCGGTTTCAGCCCACTATTATCGTTCGAAATCTCCAAATCTGCGTTTTGCGATCATGTCCTCCTTGTTTGCAGTGCTGTTCGTAGCTTGTTTCTACGTCTATTTCAAAGGCACAAACGAACTGTTTTTACAGTCGGGTCTGAGCGAAGCTGACTTGAAGAATGAACTAATGACTTGGGGCAAATGGCACTGGGGCAGAGTAGTTTTAGAAAGCTGCTCTTTACTTTTTTTAATACTAGCCTTTTCAAAGGGAAAGAAATAACTCAATTTTTAATTGGAGGATGATTCTTCTGGGAGTTGAATAGTGAGTTAGTAAAAGAATACTTACTACTCCAAAGGTATGTTTAAGTCGACAATGAATTTGTTTTCAGGGTGTTTTCTATAGTCATTGTGATATATTTCGAATGGGTTTTCAGAGCTCTTTTTATAACCGTTCTCATTCATCCAAACAAAAAGACTAGTCCACGATTTTTCAAATTCATTAGATGTGATTTCAAAACGACCAACGATGCATCGAGCTTTTTGTATCGTTATCTTATTGATCTCACCATCAGCTTCAAAAGGCTCATGTATAGTTAGGAATATGCTCATCCTAACCTTGTCAGGTGCAGTTACTTTAAAACTGTCGTAGAAAACTCTACCCATTTTAGCTTCTGGATGCTGAAGCAGACCTTTTGGGGTAACCCATTTGATCAATTTTGCAAAGGCATTCTCAATGCCGTCTATTCCCACGTGAGTCACTGCTGCAAGATGTAATTCAGGTGTTTCTTTTACTTCAATTTGTGCATTCATTTCTGTCCATTTTTTTAGATTGTCAATGATGCAAAGGTATTTTTCACGATCTGGGTAGTCTTGTCCATTCTTGCTTTTGAGTTGACGAATCTTGCTATGTCTGTTGGGATTTTCCTCGATGAACCCAGTAGGACTTACTCCAAAGTATTTTTTGAAAGTTCTCGAATAAGAGGAATTGTCGCTAAACCCGTACGTATGTGCTATTTCTGTTGTGGAGATGTTTTTATGCAGTAAATCCAAAGCTGATTTTTCAATTCTATGTCTTGTTACGTATTCATTGAGCGTCTCTCCAGTGACAAATTTGAAAACCCTGTGAAAATGAAACGCAGAAAAAAAAGCGATTTCAGAAACAGTGCTCAAGGATAAATCTGATTCTAAGTTTTGATCAATGAAATCGAAAACTCGATTGAGCCTATTTGTATAATCTGCTTGTATTTCTTTATTTGTTGCTTTCATTTATAAACTGCTATGGGATAAAAGCATCTTTCCTCTACTTTGCTGCTCTCTTATCTGATTAACTGGAAGTAGGTGTAAAATTCGGCAACTGTGATGTCTACATAAAATCGAAGGTTTAGAGAATCTTCGGTATGTTTTATGACATCATAAAATCCATTTCCAATGTCTAACCTCATGTCTGCATAGTTGTAGTGGTACCACGATGTAAACAGTGTGTCTGGATTAACAGTGAGTAGGCTGTCATTTTCTAGAAATGTCCATTCTAGATTGGTGACATTTGGTGTAGGAAGCACAATTTCTGCATCATCATCTTTCGAAATTAATTCGCTACTTGATTCTGTAAAAAACCATTTTCCCAAAATAGTAGGTTTCTCTATTTGCGGAAGAGGTTCGTCTTCTTCACCACATGATACAATTAGTATAGCAAGTACTAGTATAAAGAAATACTGAATTATTGATTTGCTTACTTTGATATGGCTCATATTCAGGTTCATCAGTCAAATGTAATTCAGCTAGCGCTCGTTTGAAACGAGTGCTAATTTAATGTTTCAATTTTCAAAATACCTTTATCACCTGCATAGTCTCTAGTGGAACTATAAAGGTAATGTTCTGTCTAGCTGGCGCTCGTTTGGAACGAGTGTCGGAATCAAACTAAGTCTACCTTTATCAAACCCCTTACTCCAGAATAGTCTCTAGCAGAACTATATAGATAATGTTCGGGATACTCTACGATTTCAGATTCTACAGGATTATTATGGATATAATCAAGCTTTTGTTCTAGAAATTGGTTGGTTTCTATTCCTTTTGGCTGATTTCCGTC
>JBGCFL010000238.1:0-6688 GCA_045106975.1 Ekhidna sp.
GGTACCACCTCAACTTTAATTTTGCTTTGCATTTTTCTAATCTCAAACCTAACCAGCCTTACTAAAAAAGTCGTTTCTTGCCTGCATCATCGCCGTGAGATAACGCTTACCTGGGTAGTGCTCATTGCGTTCCCACGTTCCAAGTCGGTCATGGTCAATCCCTGCTCTTTCTAGGATGTCTTCGAGACTGACTCGCTGCTCGATAGGCAAAGACTCTTGTTCTTTTGCAAGCTTAATCCTCATAAATTTTAAAATTTCGCTTGGTGTAAGCATGTCTGTGACCTCCCAAGTTAGCAGTTAAGCACTGTGCTTTAGTGTCTGATTGTAAAAATCACTCAACATCTGGTGGTGTTCTCGAATTTTAGGAATAGGTGATGTAAAGCAGTTGAACTGGAAGTTAAGTAGCTTGTTCTTGCTATTCAAGGTTTTTAGGGAAAAGATGTTCTCACTTTTTATTAGCTTTTTTAGATAGATAATATCCTGCAATAGCTCTCTTCTCTCAGTTGCCTCTTGTCTGCAGTAGTACAAGGCATCGCAGTAGGCTTTCCTTCTAAGTTCTCGCTCAGCTTTAGTTTCCTTTGAGTTTGATTTCTTTTTATCTTCCATGCTTTTCTCTTTAGGCAATAGGGTACAAATTCCGTTTTTTTTACGGGTTTTTCTTGGCTAATTTTCGCAAAACAGCGGTCAAATTACGGCCAGGAACTCAAAATATTTCTGCATTTCTGATGGGATTTTTTTTCTATCTATGCCATGGTGAGACCTCCTATCCTTCCTTTGTAAGATTCAAAACCGCGTCGGCAAACAAGGTCAATCTTCAAAGGGGGGTGCTTTTTAGGCTTTATTGCCTATCATCCGAGCAACGTACATGGTGCCACCTGCCACCACAAGAAAAAAACAGATACTGTCTAAGATTACTCTTCGGTTGACACTTCAAAACAATATCAAGTTACGAATTTCTGTAAAGGCACTTGTTTCCAAAAAAAATGGAGAGTGTCGTATTAATATATTCAACACCTTACATGCACACATAATTATTCATCTATGAAAAATCGACTCATTCCCAAATTTATTGGGTAATTGGTATCAAAAATAGGTCTAAATCTATCATTTAGGGGATAAGTTCATTCGATTTCCGAGCAAAAAAGCTCTATATCAATTGATAAAAAGTATATTTTTTTTGGATAAACATAATTATTTTGGGTCGGCGAGACCTTTTCCTCACAGCTTTAGGTTCATTATTAAGTTTGCTATTGCTTAATCACTTCCAAAATACTACCCCTGGATGACGACTACCTCCAATTTTTTGGGAGACCTATTTTCGTGAGTATAGATAAAGACAACTTAAATAAGGAAGAGAAGCTAAAAGAGAGCTGGCAAGTTAATCTTAAGCACTTTCTTAAATCCTTGAGATCAGAGAAAGGGCTTTCACAGACAGGACTAGGTAAAATTTTGGGATGCTCCGATAGCACTATTGCTCTTCTTGAGTCAAACAAGAGTGATAACCGAGTAATCTCTTCTCTGATAATGCTAAATAGACTTGGTGCCCTAGAATCAAAAAACGCACTACATATGGTAAAAAAACTCATTGCTGGGGTCTCAGACGATGAAGAAAACGTATTTGATCAGGAAGGACTTTTGCAATGTCTATCAGAGGTACCTTACAGACTAACTTACCCATTTGAAAAGAAGATCTCCGAGCTATATTCACAAAATAAAAATGAAAAAATAAACCAAGTTATTTCTATCGCAACAAAGCTAATGTATTTAGATGAAGGAACCTTATCTAATATTGAAGATATATCCGAGAAACTAAAAGGAAATATTCGTGATAATTGTAATTGATGACAAAGTATTGTTTAGGCAAAGATGGGTAAGAAAACTACAAAAATCAGGTGAGAAAGTCCTGAGCTACACTCATCCGAAAAAATTTGATGCAGCTATAGAGGAAGGTGATGTTTCTCCTGGCGATATTGAGCTAATGGTTGTAGATCGTAAAAACGGAAGATTTGATGCAGTAAACACAGACTATGCCAACTCATTTAAGTCTCTTTACAAGGATTTTCATGGAAAAATCGTACTCTCCTCAGCAGTACATGAAGAGTATGAACCCCCCAAAGATGGTTTCGATTATATAACAAATAAAAACACTAAGACTCTTGAAGAGCTTCAAAAACTTATTGCTGAAGCAGCGTCATAAGGAATAAAAATGCAACTCATCAGAAACGCATTGATCCTAATATTAATCTTTCCAGCAACACTAATAGCTAATACCAGAATCATGGTTATAAACTATTTTGAAAAGGACAATTTTTGGCCAAAAGGTATAACTTCAGGATTTCTTGAAGAGTTAAAAAACTCTGGCATTGTATCAACAAATAAGGTTCTTCACTATCGTGAGTTTGGCAGTGATAAAGAGAAGGTTCTTCTTGAGGTTGATACCTATAAACCTGACATCATTCTGCTTACTGATGATGCCATTGCCGACATACTGATGACAGACTTAATGAAAAGGAACATTGTCACCTTTTTCACTGGGGTTAATAAAAATGAATCGGACCTAGAGTGGTTCAAGCCTGAGTGGAGGTCGTTGCAAACAGGCGTTATTCAGCATTATCGAGCTGCGGAAAGTATACGCTTGCTGAAGAAACTCAAACCTATTCATTCCATTGGTATTTTGGCAGGACCAAGTAAAGCAGCAGAGAATTTGTCAAAATTTATCATGAAAGATATTATAGAATCTTTTCCAGAGATAAAAGTTTCAATTAGATCCGAAGGTTTATATTCAAATTGGAAATCAGCATTAATTGAACTGAATAAAACAAATGATGCGCTATGGCCACTTCTACCTTTTCATGTTCACCATGAGAACGGTGAACTAGTGCATTGGACCGATGTTGGTGAATTTATGCGAACAGTAGTAACAGTGCCAACAGTTGGTGTAGGAAACCTCGACGGTTCAATTGATAGGCTTTTCTCTATTGGTATTAACCCGTATAAGATGGGTCAGCAAGTAGGAATACAGGCATACTTTTATCTTATGGGAAAGCCCATTGTAGATATACCTACAGAACGATTTCGATTTCATAATTTCCAGGTTAAATATCAAGAAGTTAATAGATTAAATCTTAATCTTCCTGAAGAATTGTTTGGATTTGCAAGAATAGTGGAGTACTCCCATGAGAATTAAAACTACAGCCTATTTAGTGTGCTCAGTCGCTTTGCTATTTATATTTTCACGAATGTTGCTGTTGAATGATTATAGAAATGACAGTAAATCACTGGATGTACGGCTCAAGAACGTTTCGAATAACCTAAATTTCTTGAAAAAAAACAACTTTTTGAAATCTAGCCTTGAATTTAGTTCCAGTGGCTCGATTTCAACTATGCTTTCGGATTATTTAAATGCTGTTACAAATGGTCCAGAAGCGGCCTTTCTATATTCCCAAGAAGAGAAAAATATTTTCTCATTTGCATCCTCTTCTCCAAAAACGACATTGAGCACTATATCATTACTATTAGAGTCTGAAAGGATCGTTTTTCAGTCCAGGCCAGATACTGAAACCGACTATATTTCAAGTAAAACAAAAATATTTGTCTACTCGAAGCTAAAATTGGAATCTAACGGTAAAACATATTTTATAGTTGCGGTTTTATCAAAAGATGCCCTTGCTTCATCTTTTCCTTATCTTTCTAAAATCGATGCAAGCGATAATTATTTTGATAATGGTAATGCAGATATTATTCATTTACCAAATTATCCTATGCTTTTTAAAAACAACCTGTCATTGCTAGCGCCACTGGTAATGATGTACCTTTTTTTGTGTTTCGTAGTTTATGACATAGCTCAATCTTATAGAATATTAAAAGCCATACTCAGGTCTCTTTCTGAAGGGCAAATGACATTGTCACTCAAGAAGCCTCATCTTTTTAGGCACTTGTTTGATGACCTAGATACTATTTGCAATTCCTTTAAGGCTAAGAATGAAGAATTACAAAAAGCAGCCATAGAAAAGCAGCAATCCATTTCCAAAATAGATGGTATTGTTGAATCAGCTCAAACGATAGCTCACGATACTTTTGAAGCTCAGTCTATATTTAAAGGTTTAATGGAAGACTCTTTAGAAGTATTAAGTAATATAAAATGCTATTTAAAAGAAATTGATGTTAATCTACCTGATGACATAGCACATAGTATAACTATTTTCACAGAGGAATATAAACAAGCTAATCATTACGTAAAATATGCTTTTCAACTTATTAGAGATCTTAAAAAGCTTGATAGAATCGATCAGATTTCTTTTTCACAAACCGAGATATCAACCATACTAAGTAATTTGGTTCAAGAGATCAGAATATTAATTCCTGAACATATTATCCTAAAAGTCCAGTTTAATCATACAAAACAGGTAGAAGTAGACCGGACAATGTTGTTGAGGATCGTCTACAACATATTGAAAAATTGCATAGAAGCCTCTGATTACCAATCCGAAGTTTGGATAAAGACCGGAGACACAGTTGCAGGAATTGATATAAAGATTGGTAACACTGATAGCTATATTGAGCCTGAAGATATTATGAGGTTGAAGAGTAAAAATGAAACGGGAAAATCAAATGGTACTGGCTTAGGTCTCTTCATTGCAGACAAATTGCTAAAAAAACACAATGCTTCCTTTGATATAGTATCTAGCGAAGAAAAACAAGAAACCGAGTTTATAATTCACTTGAAGGAATTCGTTCATGCTTAAGTACTTTCTAACTATCTTTGTTTTTATCTCCAATTTGTCTTTTGCACAGGTGGTGCTTATAACCGGTTCGTCACGCGGCATAGGCAAAGAAACTGCAAATTTATTTTTCAAGAACGGGTATAAAGTATATGCTGGGGTTCGTTCTATCTCCAATGAAAGCCAATACGAAGAGATTTTGATGGACATTGCTAGCCATCAGTCAGTTGAGGAAGCGGTAAGATCAATTATTGATAGAGAAGGGAAAATAGATATTCTCATTAATAACGCTGGTGTTGGCGTTTACGGGCCTATCGAATCTGTTTCTTTAGATCAGATTAAGGACGTTTTCGATGTGAACTTCTTTGGATCAATTAGAGTGATGCAAACTGTACTTCCATTTATGAGACAAAGAAATCAAGGAACCATTATCAATGTTAGTAGTATTGCAGCAAAATCGCCACTTCCTGGTTTCGATTCCTACAACAGCTCTAAAGCAGCTTTAGAGTCTCTATCTGAATCAATGATTGGTCCTTTATCTCTTTCAAATATAAGGATTCACGTTGTAGAACCCGGCCCAGTAAATACCAGCTTTATAAGCAAAGTAAAGGCAGGTGTAGAATCTGATCAGTTCCAATTTTTTAATCTCAAAGCTATAGAGTTTTTCAAAGAACGTGTCGAGAATGGTCAAAACCCGGAAGAAGTAGCAAGAATTATTTATTCAACAGCTATTAATCCTCAATCAAAATTTAGGATAGCCACTAGCAGTGAAGTGGCACAAAGAATTCAATCTGCCTGCGACGACTCTGATATTGTTTCTAGTAAAAAACAATCCTTCATGGGTCTTTGGAATATTCTAACCAAGTAACACTATTATTGGGGGTAAATTATGATTATTACTGGTATAACTCCATTTGCAAATGATGCCTTTGCTTTTGCTGCACTAGAGCAGGGAATGGTAAACACCGAGCTAAAGTATTCTATTTCTTACAAAGATTTAGAAGAACTAAATCAGATGGCATTGGCTAACAATGGAGATCTAAATAAAATATCCTTTAATACACTTGGAAAAATATTAGAGAATTATGTTCTGTTGCCTGTCGGCTCATGTATTGGTTTCAATAATGGTCCTAAAATCGTAGCTAAAGAAAAATTTTCACTTAAAGACATGAAAAATAAAAAAATTGGAATCCCAGGTACGAATACTACTGCGTACATGCTTTTGAAAATTCTAGCTCCACACGCGGCAGAAGAATTAATTTTCCCATACCACGAACTTACAAAAAAGGTAGCAGAAGGTACTATAGACTGTGCTTTAACAATTCACGAAACAAGATTTCAAATTGAAGAGTTAGGCTTATCTGAGATTGGCGACATATTTGAATTATGGATGGATAAAACTGATTCACCTTTACCTCTAGGTGGTGTAGTGGCTAACCGCGCTCTTGGAGCTGAGAAAATAACTCGAATCACTTCTGATTTAGAAAACTCTCTAAAAAAGGCTTTTGAAGACAAAAATATGGCACTTGAGTTTGCATTGAAGCATAGCTTTAAGAAAGACATCAGTTTCGTTGAAAAAAATGTTGATCTGTATGTAAACCAAGAAACTATGAAACTTTCAGAAGCAGGTATCAAATCTATACAGTGCTTACTTGATCTAGGATATGAAGCAGGCATTTTACCAAAACCATCAAAAAACTGGCTTTTCGGATAGGGGAACAAAACATGAAATACCTAATTTTACTTTTTTTAGTCTCAAGTTATGTCAATGCGGCAGAGACACATTGGAATGCAAATCAAGTACGAAAGTATGTCCATTCTTCGGAACTACAGCGACGAACTAATTGGAAGCTGATTAGCATGTTGAACTTAGTTGGCGACGAAAATGTCTTAGACATCGGTTGTGGAGATGGTCGTACAACTTCTGCTGTGTCTGACTTCGTACCAAATGGAAAAATTCATGGGCT
>JBGCFL010000239.1:0-6340 GCA_045106975.1 Ekhidna sp.
ATACGCACATAAAAATAAGACCAGCTACAAATTATTAGGACTAAATAAGCTCCTCAACCAAGCTCATGAAATTGAAGAAATGATTAAACGTAAAAATCCTTTGGATATGATTTTAAGGAATGCAGAGCAACATCATGAATATCTAACTCTTACACTAAATCAGTTGAAGAAATAAAATTATGAGTAACAAGCTAAAGACAATCATTGTTGATGACGACAAATTTCAACTTGAGATAATATCAAACTTCGTCGAAAAAACTAATTTCCTGTCTCTCGAAGGGGTCTATTCAGACCCTTTGGTAGCATTAGAAGTCATAGCCAACTCATCTCCAGATTTACTACTTCTTGATGTTGAGATGCCTGGTCTCACAGGGTTGGAGCTTGTCAAATCATTGTCATCTCCTCCTAAAACCATCATTATTACTGGAAACAAAGATTATGCTGTGGAGGCCTTTGAAATTGACACTGTGGACTATTTAGTAAAACCAATAGATAACTACCCTCGATTTCTCAAAGCTGTAACGAAGGTAAAAGAGTCCTCTCCAACTGTTCAAACATCTAGCCTTATCGGAGATTCTATCTATGTAAAAGAAGATTCTCTCCTCATAAGTGTAGATGTAAAAGAAATCTGTTATTTCGAGGCATTCGGAGATTATGTGAAAATTGGCACATCTAAAAAAGTCTACATTATTCACTCCACTCTTACAAAGATTGAAAAAAGACTTCCTCAAGAATTTATTCGTGTTCATCGCTCTTTTATAGTACGTCTAAATAAAATTCAAAATATTGATCAAACCAATCTTCAGACTGGTGAGAAAATTATTCCAATTAGTCAGTCTATGAGGCCAAAATTGATGAGTCGAATAAGCACCTTTTAGCCAAATTCATTCATCGATCATTTTACTTGCTATAACGTATTTAGTCGTTTAGTCAGCGATAATTAATCTCTCGTCGAAAAATTGATCAATAATTTAGCTGTCGAATTGATTGAACGATAACTAAGTGGATGAATTGAAATGCCTTGTATATGATGAAGACAAGTTTACTCGAGAACTTGTTTTAGGCTTTATTAAAAAAACTGATGGTCTTATATCTATTAGTCAACAGGAAGCGAGTGAAGCAGACATATTGTTCGTAGATGCAGCTATTTATGATGGTGATTATAGATTGGGTCTACAGAAAGACACTAAAATTGTAATCGTTTCCTCCAATAAACAATACATTCACTCCTTTTTCCAAAATGAGATTGAAGACTATCTTATGAAGTCAGAATTAAGTCTTGAACGATTTGAGATGTCGATTAGAAAAATAAGAGGAATAATAGAGGAAAAAGTATCAGCATAAAA
Source organism: Ekhidna sp. (assembly GCA_045106975.1). GTDB lineage: Bacteria > Bacteroidota > Bacteroidia > Cytophagales > Cyclobacteriaceae > Ekhidna. Next base: position 1,347 of record JBGCFL010000239.1, read on the forward strand.
ACTCATTTCTATTTCATTAAGGAAGCTTCTCATCTTTGAAAATAAAATAAACAAATGCGATAATTCCGACTAGAGTCGATAATACTAATACGATCAATGTCATATCAAAAAGATTCTTTTAGTTAAGAATTCGAAAAAAAAATTCAAAATATTTAAGCGACTCTCTTACATTTTTGACATTGAAGCCCACTTTCTCCTTTTTGGAGATGAATACCACTCACGTGATTTACCACAAAGTCTTGTATAAATGAATGTTTTGCTTCGTGGTTTTTGACATCAATTTGCTTATCGAGGACCATTTCCCTAACTACATTGTCGTATTCCTGTTCGCCCCAGCAATTGGGACATGCTCCAGCATCAACGATCTCTTTTTTTGTGAAAATATTTGAAAACATATTTTCAAGTTAGACAATCTTGCTTATTCAAGCACACTGGCCAACTCAGATTTAATTACAAAATATTTAGAGCGACATCCTGTCTATAGAATTAATTCTATTTTCTAAAATTGATCTCATTCAAATCACTAAATACCAAGTTCATAATTTTCAAAAATCAATTTATTTACTGATATTGGGTTCTAACCAAACCTAATTATTATGTATAATGTTCTTTCAATTGTTGCTTTACTATGTGCTATTTGGGTCATTTATGAAGTATGGACTAAACAAAAAATGTCTACAGGATCTAAGATCATCTGGACCATTTTTGCAATACTTTTTAATATTGTGACGGCTATTGTCTTTTACTTTATGAAAAAGCGATAGTCTCAAAACTAACGAAATACAAAAGCCGTCTGAGAAGATGGTTTTTTTTATCCATCTCTCCTCAGCACTTCCATTGGTGATTGGCGAACTACATCACGACTATTAAAAAGACCAATAACCACACTCATTCCCGTGACAAGTACGTAAACAACTCCCATCTGCAAAACGTTGGGAATAAACGTAAACTCAAAAGCAAATTTTCCTAAAAGGGTGGAAAACAAGGTAGCCAAGAAAATGCCACTTATTGCCCCCAGACTTCCCAAGAAAAAATACTCTGCTACGGTTATTGTCCAAAGTTGCTTTTTTGAAGCCCCCAAAGTCCTCAATAAAACATTCTCTTGCACCCGTTGAAATTTGCTTAGAATGATGGAACTGATCATCACAATAACACCTGTACCAATACTGAAGAAAGCCATGAATTGAATGACGAAGGCTACTTTTCCTAAAACATCTTCCAATGTTTTTAAAATGAGATCCAAATCAATGATAGAAACATTAGGGTATTCTTTGACCACTTTCTGATGGAACTCAACAGAAGTCATCATGTCATTTACGCGTGTGACCAATACATGAAATTGTGGAGCTCGCTCCAGTACTCCATTAGGGAATAAAACGATAAAGTTAGTCTGTACTCTACGCCAGTCAATTTCTCTAAAACTACCAACGTACGTTTTTAGAATCGCTCCTTGCACGTTGAAAATCAACTCATCTCCTAATTTAATGTCCAAATTATCTTTGAATACATCTGAAATACTCACAAAAATGCTGTCATTACGCACCTCTCCTATCCATTCTCCTTTTACTATTTTTTCAGAACTAATCAATGAATCTCGATAGGTTACTCGATATTCTCTACTATATGCCCAGTCGGAAATGGATACTGTAGAATCATTAAATGCCTCATCTTTTGTATAACCATTCACTTCTAGCAAGCGCATAGTAACCACTGGCACATCTTGCATGATAGGTAAATCATATTCGCTAGTTAGTTTCATCACTCCTTCACGCTGAGACGATTGAATATCAAATAAAATAGTATTGGGTCTTTCGTTAGCTCCTGTCAAAGACACCCTTTGAATCAACAGGTCTTGCATGAAATAAAGAGTTGACAAGAAGGCTGTTCCTAAACCTAACGCCATTATTAAAATGACTGTCTGATTATTAGGTCGGTATAAATTGGAGAAACCCTGCCTCCACACATAAGGCATGTTTTCCGGAATTAGCTTTCTAGTCAACCAGCTTATGCCTTTCCCTAACAAACCAAGAAAAACAATAGCTCCTACTAAAATACCAGAGAACGCCAGAGATTGCTGAAAAGACTGGATCTGCCAATAAACAGAAAGGAAAATAAACAAGACGATTGTACCGATTATTGGTATAAGTAATCGATCAAACTGAAACTTCTGATCTCCAAACCCCATTCTGATAGCAGAAAGAGGGCTGACTTTTCTGAGTCCAACTAAAGACAGCAACCCAAATAGAAGCGAAATAACAATACCAATAACCACTCCAACAGCTAGGGCTGGCCAGTAAGGAACCGGATTCAAATCTATTGGCAAAAAGTCCTTCACTACGGTAGGTAAGTACATATGTATCCCAAGACCAATTACGCTCCCAATCAGTGCTCCAAAAAATCCAAACAGAGTGACTTGAATGAGATAGACTCCAACTGCTTGTTTAGCTTTCATTCCCAAGCACCTCAACACAGCTACTGATTGCACCTTACTTTTTGCATAAACGTACATGGAGCTAGCCACTCCCAAGCAACCTAAGAGCAATGCCGTAAACGCCACCAGCTCTAGGAAATTAGATAAATTCCCGAAAGCCTCACCCGTTTCTTCTTTTTCCTCCTCTACCGTTTCTACATCAAATCCCCTGCTCTCGGTATACTCCACCAGTTTTTTCCAAACTTGAACGGTATCCGGTTTTTCTGGAAATTTCAGATAATGCAGATAATTGATTCTACTACCCTTTTTCACCAGTTCTGTCTCTTCTAAATACTGATATGGGATATAGACTACAGGTGAAATCGAGGATGAAACGTCCGTCTGTCCTGGAATTTTAGTCAATGACCCTATGATCTCAAAATCAAGATTTCCTACTCTCAAGCTATCTCCAACTTGAGCATTGTATTGAATCATTACTTTTTCATCTACCAAAGCAAAACGACCCTTCTGAAACTGATTATAAGCTCCTTCAGGCTTGGTTTCGATCGATCCATAGTAAGGATACTTTCCTTCCAACCCACGTACCTGAACTAGTCGAGTGCCTCCCGTTTTGGAAAACATGACCATGGAAGCAAAATAGTTCTCTCTAGAAAAGTCAGCTGACATAGAGTGAAATGACTGAAGCAAGCTATCTGGCAAATCCTGACTTCCCTTAATCCTAATATCTGCGCCAACTAGTCCTTTTGCTTGTAGCTCTATTTCATCTAGCAAGTTTGCTCGAAAGGATGTAATACCCACCATTGCAGCAATGCCCAAAGAAATAGACGCTATAAATAAGAGTAGCTTACCTCTACTCTTTCTACTATCTCGCCATGCCATTTTCCATGGCCATGATTTACTGTATTTGGATGGTTCTATGGTTATTTTCTTATCCATGGATTAAGAAACCTTCAAGCTCCAGTTTGAACCAACTCTTTCGTCGACGATCTTTCCTCCTTTCAACTGGATAATTTGGCTCGTCTTCTCGGCCAACTCCAAATCATGGGTAACCAGAATAAGTGTAGTTCCTTTTTCTTGATTAATCTCAAAAAGCAATTCTTCTACTGACTGTCCCGTTTCCTCATCCAGGTTACCTGTTGGCTCATCTGCAAAAAGAATTTTTGGCTCATTGGAAAAAGCTCTTGCTATTGCTACCCGCTGTTGCTCTCCTCCTGACAATTGCGATGGGTAATGACTTATTCTGTCTCCTAAACCAACTCTCTCTAATAAATCAGCAGCCTGCTGTCTTGCATTTTTCTCTCCTCTCAACTCCAATGGAATCATTACATTTTCCAAAGCTGTTAACGTTTGAATCAATTGGAAATTTTGAAAAATAAAACCAACGTGCTGATTCCTAATCTGAGCCATTTCATCCTCCGAAAGACGATCCAGTATGATATGATTCAGCGCAATAGATCCCGTTGATGGTCTATCCAATCCTGCACACAATCCAAGGAGCGTTGTTTTTCCGCTTCCAGAAGGACCTACAATGGATACAGAAGCTCCTTCTTCAACTTTAAAATTTATTTCTTCTAATACATGAATCTCGCGAGTAGCATTCTTGTAGGTTTTAGAGATGTCAGAAACCTCTAAAATGGATGTTTCGTTAGGCATTTAGGTGTTTTTAGAACCTTGAAAGGATTTATTTAAAGTAAGTAATACGGATAGCTTTTCTTCTTGTTCGTATATTCGTTTCTAGATACAAGGCATAAGTAATTCTTTATTCATGACTTCTGCAAAGAATAATGTTAAGGAAAAGTTAAAGCCCAACCTAAGTCTCTGCAAAGGGTGATTTAATAAAGTATTTTTCAATTCAATAATCAATCAAAAAAATAAACTACTAATGCTCTCAAGAGTTTTATCAATAGCTACTTTACTTTTCATGCTTAGTTGTGGGTCTGAAAATAAGACAGATTCAAAAGAAAAAATCGAAGAGAAAAAAGACACTGCTTCGGTGATCGATCAAAAAGAAGAACAAAAAGTCATTCTCTTTTTTGGAAACAGCATAACAGCTGGTTATCAGCTAGACTTAGATGACGCCTTTCCTGCATTGATTCAAAATAAAATAGATGCTGCAGGATACAATTACAAAACGATAAACGCAGGGCTGAGTGGAGAAACGTCAGCTGCTGGAAAGAATAGAATTGGGTGGGTATTACAAACTGTTCCTGATATCTTCTTTTTAGAATTAGGAGCAAATGATGGACTGAGGGGATTAAAACTGGAGGAGACTCCTAAGAACTTGCAAGCCATCATTGATGCTGTAAAAAAAGAAAATCCAGATGTTCAAATCATTGTTGCAGGAATGATGGTTCCTCCCAATTTGGGAGCCGAGTATGCAAAAGAATTCCAACAAGTATTTTCGGTATTGGCAGATGAAAACAATGCGACACTGGTTCCTTTCTTACTTGAAAATGTGGCAGGCAATCCAGAACTCAACCTAAGTGATGGCATTCATCCTACAGCCGAAGGACATGAAATAGTCGCAGAAACTGTTTGGAGGTATTTAGAACCAATGCTTTAA
>JBGCFL010000024.1:0-5760 GCA_045106975.1 Ekhidna sp.
TTTGAATAAAAGTTAATAGACTGTTAAAACTCTTTCATTTCAGTTCTCTTTTTCATCTTCTTCCGAGACAGAAGTATATTTAGTATTCTAACTTCGATGGCATGTATGTAAATAAAAATTTTTCCCTTAAAGGTGTTCTTACATTTTCTGGAGGTCACATCATATGGTTAACTGCATGGTCTATCTCTATGACAGTCGTCTATGAATTCACTCCTTTCACATGGTCTATTCCTTGGTTGCCCCTCTCTGTCATAGGCACTGCAGTAGCTTTTTATGTAGGCTTCAAAAATAACAGCGCCTACGATAGGCTTTGGGAAGCTCGAAAAATATGGGGAGCTATTGTCAATGATAGTCGTGCCATCGGATCAATGATCAAATCATACATTTCTGATGTTTTTACAGAAGTTGACAAAGCTCACTTGCACCAATCGAAACAGGAATTGATATATCGTCATATCGCTTGGCTCTATACTCTTAGAAATCAACTGCTAATACCTACTCCTTGGGAACATGTAAACCAAGGCAAGCATGTTGGTAAACTCAACAAAAAAAGAATGGAAAAATGGGGTACTGGTTTGCATGCTGATGGTGGATTTACGGAAGACGAATTAAAAAAATTACTCCCATCAGATGAGTACGAAAGACTCATCAATTGTAAGAACACAGCTACTCAGATTATTGATCAGCAGAGTCAAAAGCTATTGGAACTCCGGAAAAATCTATTGATTGACGATTTCCGACATATGGAAATGCAAAACGTGTTCAATAAATTTTATGTCCACCAAGGAAAATGTGAACGAATTAAGAAATTTCCTCTTCCAAGGCAGTATGGAAGTATGAGTTCAGTCTTTGTTGGAATATTCATTTTTCTATTGCCGTTCGGCATGGTATCAGAATTTGCCAAGTTAGGAGATTTTGGAGCTTGGTTATCTGTTCCATTCACCGTGCTTATTGGATGGGTTTATCTTATGATGGAACTGGTGGGTGACTACTCCGAAAACCCATTTGAAGGTTTAGGAAACGATATCCCAATGCTCTCCCTCTGTAGAACCATAGAAATAGACCTAAGAGAGATGCTTGGTGAGACTGACTTGCCGCCAGCTATCGAAGCTAAGAATGGTGTGTTGATGTGATTATGAACTTCTTATTCCTATTTGCAAGCTTAGGTGTCATCAATGGACTCATTGTAAGCATTTACCTGTTCACTAAAAAGGAGAGATCAGTTTCTGAGATCTATTTCGCAGGGCTCATATTCACCCTATGCATTAGAATTGGCAAATCGGTTGTTCACTCCTTCTTTCCTGATACGGACAAGATGGTATTACAACTAGGATTGTCCGCCTGCATTTTTATTGGGCCTTTCTTTTATCTCTACCTCAAATCAATTCGAGAGCAACAATCCAAATTCAATAAAAAAGACCTTGGTCTATTGGCCATTTTACTCGTTGGAATATCGGTCTTCGGCATCCTGTTTCCATACAAAACCTACACTCATTATTGGAACCCTGAAACCGTACAAGTCATCTATTTCGTTTGGGCAATCTTCATCGTACTGGGAGTGATCCAGTCTTATAAAATTGTGGGATCATCACTTTTCACTTTTTGGAAACTAAAAGGAGAGCAACAGTACTTAATGGTCATTGTCATAGGAGTAGCATTCATCACTCTTACCTATCAATTTGCTCTATTTGTTGGGTTCACCTATCTCTGGGGTTCATTCATTTTCTCTATTCTGTTTTATGTATTGGCCTTTCGAGCACTTACAAAAGGAAAATCTATTGCTCCAAAACCAATTGTCAAAAAGCTGAATAACGGAGAAGGAATTCTTGATAAAGTAAATAGAGTAATGGAGCAGGATAAACTCTACTTAAGACAGGATCTAAAACTAGAAGACATAGCAAATAAGACAGCCATTACCAGACATATACTATCACAGGTGTTAAATGATGTATATGGGCACGGCTATGCTCATTACATAAAAGAAATGAGGATATCAGAAGCCAAAAAATTGATCGAAACTCGATCCGATCTCAGCTTGGAGGGGATAGGTTATGAGGCTGGTTTTAAATCTAAATCTGTGTTTTTTGAATCCTTCAAAAAGATAGTTGGATGCACTCCGTCAGCTTATAAAAAAGAAGTAGATGGGAAATAGTCCTGAATGATCGAATAGGACTTCTTACCTCATCATTTTTCATTCAGCATTCTCAGCTCGCCGTATTCTTGTGTAAAATCAAAACACATGAAAAACTACATTTTAATAGTATCGCTATTCATTAGTCTTCACAATTTCGGTCAATCAGAACATGATGAGATTCGAAAGCCTATTGAGAAATTTATTTACGGAACCATCTACAATTCACCGGACTCTATACTGGATGCATTCTATCCTGGAGCACAGATGTTCCTTTATACAGGTAGTGATCAAATTCGAAAATTAACAGCAGAAGAGTATGCTTCTTTCTACAACAAACCTGCAGGAACGATAAATAATCGCCCGAGTAAAATCATTTCTATTGAGCAAGTATTGGATGTGGCTTATGCCAAAGTAGAAGTGACTATCCCCTATTGGGGGAATCGCTATAACGATCTTTTACTACTCAAGAAATTTGAAAATGGATGGAAGATCGTGTCGAAATGTACATCCGCAGAACCTATACCTAAGCGTGCCGAAGAAATGGTAGCCCAACCACAAAAAGAAATAATACTCGATGGTCTCAATCACCCTTGGAGTATGGCATTCCTTTCAGAGACTGATGTGCTCATTACCGAAAAAGATGGAGACTTGTTGCATGTAGATTTACACACTGGCGAGCAAATCGCGATTGAAGGCTTACCAAAAGACGTAGCAAGAGCCGTCACCATTGACACTTCCAAAGTAGCAAAGGGAGTTTTCCCTTCACAAGCCCATGGGCTTACAAGGAGTTTTAATGCGGGTTGGTTTCAAGTTTTACTTGACCCTGATTTTAAGGACAACTCCTACATTTACCTGTCTTATGCTGCCGAAAACAAGCAAAAGCAAAGCACTACAAAAGTCATCAGAGGTGTCCTGAAGGAGAACAAATTATCAAAAGTAGAGACGCTTTTTGAGGCAGCTCCCTACACACATGGACTCTTCCATTATGGCGGAGGAATGATTTTTGGCTCAGATAAAAAATTATACATCACCATTGGCGAACGTAACTATGAGGAATACTTAAATCCCCCAACCCCACTTGCTCAGGACGTTTCAGACAAAAGGGGAAAGGTCATACGCATCAATTCTGACGGAAGCATTCCTTCGGATAATCCAGATTTTGGACCAAATGCAATAGACGGGCTCTATGCTATGGGTATCCGTGCTTCGCAAGGACTGACCATACATCCCCAAACACAAGACATCTGGTTTAGTGAACATGGCACCATGCAAGGAGACGAACTAAACATTATGAAAAAAGGGGCGAATTACGGATGGCCGTATCAGACCTCTGGTAAGTATCGATCTAGCAATTACAATCCTACAATACCTAAGGGTCTGGAATTCACCAACCCAATTCACTTCTGGGATAAAACAATCGCTCCGACTGGATTAGCTTTTTACCATGGCAGAGCATTTCCACAATGGGAAGGAGATCTCTTAGTCCCTGGGCTAAGCAGAGGGGGTCTCTGGAGAATGTCCATTGAGAATGATAAAGTGGTTAGTGCAGAAGAGTTGCTTCTAAACGATCGAGTGAGATTACGCAAAGTGGCCATTTCGCCAAAAGGGCAATTATATCTTCTGACCGACGAAGAAAATGGTAAATTGATCAAATTGGTAAATGGTAAAAACAATTAAGTTTTCTTTGTTTGCAGAACAAACCACATGAACAAATTAATACTGATTCTAACATCCTGCGTTTGCTCCCTTTGGGTGAATGCACAAACGCAGGATGCTACTATTTCCACTTCTCGATTAAAAGAAGTGACTATTTCAGCTCCTCGCTTACCTTTAAATGCCGAATCATTACCACTATCTATTACACGAATAGATAGTACATGGATCAATGCATCCAATCAGAATCTATCCATTCAGGAGTACTTGCAGCAAGTACCAGGCGTCTATGTTCAGAATGCCAACAACTTTGCCCAAGATGCCCGAATCTCCATACGAGGTTTTGGTGCTACAGCCTCATTTGGTATTAGAGGTATCAAAATGATCGTAGATGGAATTCCAGAAACAACTCCCGATGGCACAGGGCAGTTGGACAACCTCAACCTTGACTTGATCAAAAGCATGGAAATTATTCGTGGTGGAGCCTCCAGCATATATGGTAATGCATCAGGTGGCGCTATTGTAGTTCATTCCGATTTTGGCTTCAATAAGAATTATATCCAATCGAATACATCTATAGGTTCTTACGGCTTCTATTCTCAGTCTCTAACAGGCGGTATCAAAAACAAAAAAACTACTGCCTCTGGAAATGTTCGTTTGTTTGGAAATGATGGCTTTAGGGATCGGAGTGCATTCAAGCAAACCAATGCGCGTCTGGCCGTTCAACATCAATTTTCTAAAAGGCTAAAAGCTGTCTTACTTGCAGAATATGTAAACAGTCCTAAGGCGGAAGACGCTGGAGGATTAACCCTCGAAGAAACAGCAACTGATTTTCGGCAAGCAAGAGACCGAAACATCACTTTCGATGCAGGTGAGTCTATCTCACAAGGCAAAGTGGGAGTCAGTTTGAAATGGGACTGGGCTCCCAATAAGCAACTCAACACCTACGCATTCTTCAATCAGCGATCTTTTGATGGGAAATTACCTTTCCAAAGCGGCGGAATTATTGATCTAGACAGAAACTATTTCGGAGTAGGTAATAGCCTAGATTGGAAAGTGAAAAAGCACTCTTTCAAGATTGGTTACGATCTCTTATCTCAAAAAGACAGCCGCTCAAGATTCAACAATTTGGAGGGCAGTCAAGGCAATGTAACTCTTGATCAAAAAGAATCATTCATCAATCTAGGAACATTCCTATTGGACTATATTGAATTCGATGAATGGTATCTCTCAGGTGGTTTGCGCTTCGATCTCAATCAATTAAAAACCAAAGATCGTCTTCTATCCGATGGAGATGATTCTGGAGATATTGACATGAATAACCTGAGTTATCATATTGGAGTAGGTAGGAGCCTCTTTGGTAGTGCGGAGGTATTTATCCATCACTCCACCAACTTTGAGACACCAACGCTAAACCAACTGAGTAACCGGCCTGATAACTCAGGAGGATTTGAAAAACTCAACGCCTCCACAGCTTCCACTTTTGAGTTGGGTTTTAGAAGAGATAAAAACAAATTCTATACAGAACTGGTAGGGTTCATCATACAGACCAAAGATGATCTTGTCTCGTATGAATTGGAAGCTTTTCCAGAGCGCACTTTTTATCAAAATGCGGGCAGCACTCTTCGGAAAGGGATTGAATTTTCAGCGAATTACGTCACCTCCTTTTGGAGAGTCAATAGTTCTTACACCCTCTCTGATTTCACCTACGATTCCTTTGAGGACGATGGGGATGTATTGGACGGATTCACATTGCCCGGCATTCCAAAACATCATGCTTCACTGTCTTTCACTGCTAATCCTACACAGTCATTAGAAATAACACTTCCAATAAACTATGTGGGCGAAATACAAGCAAATAATCAAAATGAAGTAACGATCGATAGCTACCTACTACTCTCTTTTACAGCTCGATATAAAGCCAGAATAAAAGGCATCCAGCTTGAGCCCTATTTTGGCATTCGCAACCTGAC
>JBGCFL010000240.1:0-8156 GCA_045106975.1 Ekhidna sp.
CGATTTTGTTTTGATCCTTGAGTGCCAGCCAAGACAGGTCTGAAGTGTATTAAATGACAGTCACTTTGGCTGTCGCGACAACTATCAGCCCTGACAAAAATTTGTGATCAGTAATTGTCGCGTCAATTAGCGATCGCCTCCTAAAGCCAGGCAGACATTAACTTACAGACGGAAGAAGTAACTACAGAAGAAAGAGATCGTACTTCTGGGGAAGGGAGGGCTGCTAGCTGCCGAGCCGCCAAGCCAATTGTCGTTTAACAGAAGTGATTGAATTGCTGGCGACTGCCTTGCAAAGAAATCCGCAATGGGGAAACCGAGGTTTGTTTCGAGGCTTGCCACATGAGGGTGCGCAGCAGATTGTAGGCGAGCAGATGGACCCAGAGTTTTTTGTGGACGATATCTGGGGTTTTAGCGGCAATCATCTCCATCTTCAAGGTTGTTTTGAGATGCTTGAAGTTGACCTCAGTGGCTGGCCAGCGAAGCTCATAGAGGTCTACCAATTTGGCTTGCATTGCTTTGGTCAATCCACACAGCTTGGGGTCTTCCGATGATTGATTCTGTCGTTGATCGCCTATCTCTTAGCTCATTGGGTTCACTGCTGGTCTTCGCCTACGGTTCTCAGTTGTAAAGCCACCTCTCGTTTGGCATTCGATACCTGGTTGCCTTCGCTTGTCGGGCTCAAATTACTCAGACAGATTCGAGACCAGGCCGAAATTGCCGCTCGCTATGGGATTGAAATTACTCTCAAACCCATGCCTCAATTGACTTTCAAAAGTTGCTGCAAGATCTGAGTCTTCCTTCGTAATACCCTGGTTAGAGCGATAAACTTGTTTCCTCACGTTGTCTTCAAGGGAGCTGAGAGCATCTCAACTCACCACCGCTATATGACTCTCTTCAAATAAGGAGTTTTATAGAACATCCATGCTACTGCAAAGGACACAGCAAAAATGACGGCTGTCGCAGAGGGGATAGAAATAACCGGATGAACTGTTTTCATGTACCCAGTCTGATTAAAAATTTCTAAGATAATTGGATGAATAAGATAGATACCAAAACTAAGCGATGAAAGTTGTTTGCCTAAATGCTCATTCAAAATTGGCTTATTCCATAACTTTAGTAAATACATCATACTAATAGACATTGGAATTACAGTCATACTTAAATAGCCATGAAAATATGCTTGCCCTATTAATTCATTTTGTGCTGAAACGAAATAGTATCCTACGAAAGTAAGTAAAGATGACAATGCAAAGGTAATCAATGGGAAAATTCTTCTTTTACTGTTGTCTCTCCGAATCAAATCACCGATCAGGAAAAATGGAAGGTATAGGAGAAACCAATTAAAAAATAAAATGGGTCCACCACTACCATGAAAGCTCATGTAGATAAAATTTATGCTTGCGATTGAAAATGCAGAAATTACTAGAAGTTCAATTTCTTTCTTCTCTAAATGTTCAAATATTATTCTCAGAAATGGAGCAAACAAGTATAAACCTGAAATCATATACAAAAACCATAAGTGCTCATAGGGAAGCCCTCGCACGAGATTATTAAGTAGCGTGAAATATGTCGGTGGAGCTCCATCTACGAAACCATGCAAAAAAGTCCAAAATGAAAAAAATATTGCCCAAAACAGCATGGGAATTAAAATCTTAGAAAGTCGTTTTGAATAAAATTTTGCTAGACTTTCCTGCTTCCGAGCATCTAATAGAAGCGCACCGCTGATCATCACCAGAACTGGAACACACCATCTTACGAGCGTACTAAAAACATTACCAGCCCACCAGTATTCAGTACCAATACCATTTTCAACCAAAATGATGTCTGCAACATGCAAAAGCACCACAGCAAAGATAGAGACTATCCTTGCATTATTTAACCAAGTTACCATTGCCTAATATGTATGAGTTCTACAGTTCCAAAATCAAAAAATTAGCGCTCTAAGTTTCATGATGTCTCGCTGTCGACCAGAATTTCGAAAAAGCTAAAGACACTATTTTCTTAGCTATCAGATATGCTTAGACTATTCTTTAGAGAAGAATTAGTCTGCTTTTTTCTCTTTAAGAAGAGACTTCGGAGAAGCAAAAAGGTTTTTCATCAATTATTTACAATATCAAGCGGGGCATCATCTTCAGCAATAAAGTTAGCTAGCAGTTTGATGTAAGATGCTTGATAGTAAATTGCAGGTTCTATAATTTCGTAAGTTGGTACGTTAGGCTTAACATCATCAAGATAAGCCTTCATAGGTGGGCCTGCAGCGATACCCCCATCCCCAGAATAGTTTTGATTAGGACCGCCCATGAAAAATCCGGGAGCTGGTCCATTCTTAGAGGTCAGCGCATTCTCAAACTCGCCTTGACCAAACCAATGATGGTACATCTCATTCGCTGATTGCTCAGCACCGTACTCATACATATTAGTCAGATACACAATACCAAGCGGGTTCACACCATGAAAGTAGTTTACGGCCCCTAAGGCGCGGTCAGTATAATCAAACCAATTTACGACGTCAATTCCTAACCTAATAGGGTCATAGTTCATGATGCCGTAATTTGCTTTGGCCATGTTACTCCCCCAGTGATACTGCTCATCAGGCATGTAAGAGCGAAAAGGGTCAAGATTATCATCGTTACCGTAGGCTTCTGGATGATAAGACTTGAGCTTATTCTCTATGTCTCTTAAGATTCTCTCCTTAACTTCGCTATCACCATCAGATAGCTGAGAATAATATATGAGAGCATCACCCTGCCAAGGATTATAGCGAGACCAAGGGCCATCTCGATAAGGTTGAGCTAGGGAGAGATTATCGACAACATACTGGGAATATTGAATATCACCTGTAATCGCAAAAAGATATACCGCAGCACTGACGGTTGTTCCTCGCTGATTATCAGCAGTCATATCCGCATCGCCTGCTTTAATTTCTCCTTTGTCACAATCTGTCTCAAGTGGATTTTTCTGATACCAGTTCCAAGCAGATATAGCTCGTGATTTTAGCTCATCAGCATAGTTACGCAGCTCAGGAATAGCTCGCATTTCTGCCGAAGCATGAGCAAACATGCTTGCAATCGCGATCGTAGATGATGAGCATTTAGGCCCATAGTACCGGGGGCGATCATCTTCACTAGGAATAGGGCTAGGAGCTGCATAATCAAGATTACCGAGCTTGATGAAGGCCCCACCATCATCATCCTGCATCCGTATGAGCCAATCTAATTCAAACTTTATTTCGTCCAGTAAGTCAGGAATTCCATTACCTGACTCAGGGATATTAAAATCATCCGTCCAAATATCAGGATTTTGTCCATAAGCACTTAGCAGCTGGTGTACTGGTTGAAGAGCATAGGTAACATATTTATTCGTATCACCCGCATCAAACCAACCGCCATGCATATCTCTTTCGGAAGCTGGGTCGTGTTTATCATAGATAAATCTGGCTTCTGAATCTTGGCCAGGACCAATATATGCTGCCCCATCAGTCCAACGAGCATCAGCGAACGGCTCTTGCTTAGAAAAACCACTGCGTTGGTAGAAAAACATTCGAGTTGCAGCAATCAGAACATCTCTATACACATCTGAACGAATATCAAATTCGGCTGAACGCGTTTCTCCATCTACACGCACAAAAACATATTTCCCTGGTTCTTTAATACGTGAGAAATCTACCCACCAAGCCCGTTCTCCCGATTGCGAATGAACGGTGCCGTTCCACCACTTGATTGGAGTCATGACCTCAATGACTTGATCGGTCTCAGCATCTCTCAATTCATAAGGTTGAGCTCCATCTGGATGACCAATAACAACTGCAACCTTGGGATCTTGAGGTCGGTAACCAAACTGATCTACCAACACCTGAGATTCTGGGACTGTGACTTTTGAGGAATTCTCTGAGCAACTAAGGAGTCCAACAGAAAGAAGAATAGAACCTGCTACATTAATAAACTTGCCAAACAATCTCTGAGCAGGCCCAAAATACTGCACAGGTTTAGAGCTAGCCATAGTAATTCATCAAAATCAAAGTATTGAGAGCTAGCGGAAGGGAGTGATAAAATCCTCCTCTAGCTGCTGTGAAGCCCCAGATATAATCTGTCGCTTTCTTCAAATTGGCTTTATTGCCAAGCCCCTAAGCGACCAAGAAGCCCAGAGAGAGTACCCATACCTCGATAAATTCTAAGTAATGCTCGAGCTACCATCACCTTGCCTAACAAAATAGACGGACCAATCGAAATTACTCCGATAACAATCAAGCCTAATCCCTTAATAATCCGAATAGATTGTATTTTGAAGGAGGGATTGAGTTCTGATTCAATTAAGCTATGAACACTCCAAGACCAGAATCCTCGATTCAAAATCCATTTCAAAGACAATCGATTTTCAGCACAAGGTTCATAAAGTACTGCCGCGTCAGACCAAACAATTTTATGGCCTTGCTTTCTAAGACAAGAGAAGAGATAAGCATCTTCGGCACCGCTCTGAGCAAAGCGAGAATCAAAGAGTTTTCCATCTTCTTCCAACATCTTAGTAAGTTTGGTACTGAACATCACATTGCCTGTGAAAGCCGTTTCCATTTCTTTTCCAGTTTCATAGCGAGGATATGAATGAAAGTCACCCGTTTTCATCCAATCAGGGACTTTCTGTCCCTCCTTGAAAACTGCTAAGACAGGACCAGTGATAATGTCAGCTTTAAACTGTTGTTGACAAAGCAAGAGTTCCTCTAGCCAGTGAGGTGTTGCAATTTCATCGTCATCTAGCATAGCAATAAAATCTGAATCTATATCCGCCTCAGCAACACAGCGATTACGCGCATAAGTAACCCCTTGACTAGTCTCCACAAAATATTTTAGTGGCCATTGAAAAGAAGGCTCCATCATTTCAACAGTCGACTTAGCGGAACCCGTAGAATCATTATCAACAATAATGACCTCTATAAGAGGCTTAGGAATACGACTAAATTCCAACTTATTCAAAGACTCTAGGAGTTCCCGCAAGATTTCGGGACGCTTATAAGTCGCAGCACAGACTGAAACCTTCATTGGATCAATAGAAGAATTAGCCTTGATACTGGACAAGTGATTAGAAGCTAATTGCATTTTTAAAACCGAGTGAATTGATTAGATTTTGCACGATTAGCAATCTGAACTAATCACGAAATATTCTCATTTAGCATATGTCTATTGCAGCGGAATGAGAACATACTGAAATAGAAATAGCAGCAGAGAAATTATCCTAAATTCTTTTCACATTGCTATGAATAAAAATTAGATAAGTTGTTCCTACGATCTGCAAAATCTAGTAAATCATGTATTCCTTAGAGCCTGGCAATGAACCAATCATCCTTAAGACCCACTATAAAGATTCAGAGTTATCTTTATAAACCTTCAGCTCATCTAAGAATTTTGTATGTAGCCCATAATTCTTATTGACAAAGCGTTGCAGGAATTCATCAATGAGATCCTTGTAAAGAGGGCGACCCTTGTAAGGAGACAAATAACTGGTAAATATGCTTTTTCTAGAAGGAGCCGTATACTTTGAAGTGCCTGTACGATGGTCAACTAAATGTTTTTTTCCTTTCCAGTAATGCCGGCTGAGAACAGTTGGAATTCGGAGACAATCTGGAGCTAGAGAATATGATTGCTGAACCTTTCGCCAAGCCAAATAAAAAGTATCTTTATCACCCATGGCATGCTGATACCAAAATTCCGACCCCATATTCATCCACTCAGCAAGGTTTAGAGCCTTCCAACAAGAGACCTTATCAAAAAGAAGTAATCCTGTTTCAAATTCGGTGTCGCCGTTATAAGGCATGCCTACATGCTCCCAAACAGGCTTATCCGGTAACAGATAGTGACGCTGAGAATCAGGGAAAAAAATAGCTCTATTTTCCTTATATTCTTGAGTCTCAAATAAGAATTCTAGATTACGAACGGGAAAGCAATCCGCATCAATAAACATCACTTCACGCAGTTGCGTATTCAGAATTGCAGCTGTCTTAATGGGGAAGCCACGCATCTGTTTAAGAGACCGATTTTTGCAATAATCCATAATGTCGTGGAATACCACACCATGCTCAATAAATGCAGGTCTTGCCCAAACTGGAATTTCGTCTTCGCCTGCATGCCAGACTTCAATAGGCAGTGTTGCACCATAATGACGGAGGAGAGAAACTACAACATATGCACTCTCTAGATAAGGTCCTCCCGCACAAATTACAAATCCTCTTCCTGAAAAATTCTTTAGAGGAGGAGCAGGTGCTTCGGCCTGTCGGGCAAACAGCTCTGCAGCATTATCTGAATTAATTTCATACTCTAGTGTACTGTTCATAAATTCATCCTTCAATTTAGCAGAGCTGTAACATCAAGCCTTTAGTTCTAATCTGCGACAGGTTTTATCTACCAAAATGATTATTTAGGAAGTGTCTTTAACTGAGCAAACAAGATCTTGTAGAAACCTTTCCTTCCGATTCTTAAACCACTCAAGCGCAACTCTAGCTGTCTCCCCTGCTTGTTGAGTATTTTGGTGATCAACTTCGGAGGATAAAAGACCAGCAAAATCTTGAGGGTGTTCAGCAGTTTGAACCATTGAAGAGCTGAAAGAGATTCCTCTCATTGAGGTCGGTGTAGCTACGATCGCTGACCCTGAAGCAAGCGCATCTAGAGCTTTGATCTGTATGCCACTCCCCCCGAGCATTGGTAATGCTATGACTCTAGCTTGCGCCATAAACAGCTGAGCATCAGGGACAAATCCCTCATACTGAACATTTGAATATTTGTTCTTTAGCCAGTCAGCACCTTTCCCAGCAACATGGATGGAGAGGTTACCTGGTAGCTCAGGATAAACAGATTCAAAGAACCACCGCAGTCCATCCTCATTGAACTTCCATGTCCAACTTCCAATGATTCCAATGTCAAACTTCTTCTCAATCGGTTTCTCAAGTTGTCTATTTACAACTGGTGGCAAGGCCAAAGCTTTAACAGTATTGTCTCTATTAAGCTTGGAAAAATAACTAGCGTCGTAATCGGTAAGAGTCCAAACTTCCGTAGCTCGCTTTAATATCCTTAATTCCAGCTTTTCAATCATGCTGGATTCACGAGAATACAACCATTTTTTTAAAGGGTTATCAGCATTACTACAATGGCTTTCATATATATCACGCTCAATATTATGAGCAATGAATACCATTTTTTGATTATTGCCAAATAGTTTTGTCAACCAGCCAAGCTGAGAGTGGTCAATAACCACAATATCGAACTTCTCATTTTTTAAAAGAGATTTAACTAGCTTTATATAGGCTCGCGAATAATATTTTGCAGCAGAATAAGGTAAGCCAATCAAAATGCTTAAAACGAACCAAAGCGCAGCATAAAATTTTACTTTAGATGTCTCTATATAGCGCTCTTCTACTACTAATTCATAAGGCTTAGGCTCAAATGCTTCTCCCTTACGTATGTAGCCTACAACTGAAACTTGGCATCCATTTTGCTTTAAGCCATCAATAAAAGCCTGAGATGCGACTTCACCACCACCTATTTTTTGACTAGGAAGCAGTGTTGTTAAAAACAAGACCTTAGTTGCTTGTATGACCATTCGAGTAACTTCCTATTTAGTTCCAACGATTGGGTTTAAATACATTCTTCACTATGAGAGCTCGCATCAAACCATTGTTCTCGAACACAAGCTTAATGGCCAGCATCAAAATTAAACACAAATCAAGTAGGTGAAATTATTTTTGTACACTACTTAAGCAGCAGGTCCAGTATAAAGTCCTCAATTTTGCAGTAGGTCATAAGACAACCTAAGTAGTTCTTATCTTTACTCTATCTCCTATATTCACTGAAGATTCCGGATTTTTTTACCAAGGCATTCAACAGGATTATTTCGAGTTACTTGGAGAAAGAAGATAGCGTTGCTACACTACAGCTTTTATTGGGCTCTGTTGCAAAAACAAGGGGCTATGAGTATCTGAGTGGGAAACCTAAGCTGCCAGCCTCCTTTCCCTCTCACCATGCCCTCTGCTAAGCCCTTCAAGTGGCGTCATTTCCAAGCCGACATCATCTTACTCAATGTTCGATGGTACCTGCGCTACAGCTTGAGCTACCGAGATTTGGAGGAGATGATGCTGGAGCGAGGCGTTGAGGTGGATCACACCACAATTTACC
>JBGCFL010000241.1:0-6167 GCA_045106975.1 Ekhidna sp.
CAATCTGCTTTGCTAGAAGCAATGCAAGAGAAAACGGTTTCCATAGGCGAAGAAACATACAAGTTGGATCGTCCATTCCTTGTAATGGCCACTCAAAATCCAATTGATCAAGAAGGAACTTATCCATTACCAGAAGCACAAGTAGATAGATTTATGCTCAAAGTGCATGTAGACTATTTGAGTAAGGCAGATGAAATGGAAGTGATGAGAAGGATCTCCAACCTAGCTTTCTCTCCACAAGTAAGTACAGTACTAACAAAAGAAGACATCTTCTCGATCAGAAATGAAATCAATCAGGTAACAGTTTCTGAGTCCATTGAGAAGTACATCATTGAATTAGTATTTGCCACTAGAAATCCTAAAGAGTACAAGCTAGACGAAGAAGCACAATACATTCAGTTTGGCGCTTCTCCTAGAGCATCTATCAATTTAAACTTGGCTGCAAAAGCAATCGCATTCTTCAATCAACGAGATTATGTATTGCCGGAAGATGTGAAGGAAATAGCTGATGATGTATTGAATCATAGAATCTTGCTTAACTATGAGGCAGAAGCGGATGAAGTATCAACTCATGATATTATCAAGTCATTACTTTCTAAAGTGAATATTAGTAAATAAGGAAGTATCCCAATTTTTATCAGAAAACCCTGCTAGGTATTAGATTCCTTGCAGGGTTTCTTTTTTTACCCAAACACCCAAACACCCAAACACCCAAACACCCAAACACCCAAACACCCAAACACCACTTAACACAGCCGTAACATTGCTAATATCACTGTAACAATAGGAGGCATTCTTTAACTCTTTCATAATAGCCATACTTACATGAGGTAACATCAGATTTTCATTTTTGCAATACGAAATGATTTAAACAATAACACAAAATCACTTTTTAAAACAGAATGAAAAATTTAGTAACAATCGCAACACTTTTTACAGGAACACTTTTTATGGTTTCATGTGGAGAGGACGATATAATTTCTGGGCCAACTCAAGAAGAATTACAAGACGCAGCTATTGAAGCTAGTCAATCTGCAGTAGACGGATTAGTGACTACTTCATCTGCAAATGGCATGACTGAGGATGACATCAATGCCGCTTTTTCATGGACGAAATACAAAGATGGAGCACAGCCAATAGCTGCCACAGAAAGAATGAATGTGGTAGAAAACATTACTGTAGATACAGAGTGGACAAATGATAAAGTGTATCAATTGAATGGAAGAATCACGGTCTTAGATGGTGCTACTTTAACTATAGAGGCAGGAACAAGAATTGAGGGAAATTCAGATCTATCTGGTGTAAACGCAGCAGTACTGATGATTGCAAGAGGAGGAAAGTTGATGGCCAATGGGACATCTTCTGAGCCTATCATCATGACAACAACTGATGATGACGGTACACTCGATGGAAGTAAGAAAGGACTTTGGGGAGGTTTGGTAATCTTAGGAAAAGCTCCTGTTAGTGCAAAAGTAGATAACCCTCAAATTGAAGGTGTTGATGCCAATGATACAAACGGATTATACGGAGGCACTGATGCAGCGGACAATTCAGGAACTATCAGATATGTCTCTATCAGACACGGTGGAGCAGTTATTGATGCAGCAGCTGGTGATGAAATCAACGGATTAACATTAGGAGGAGTTGGTTCAGGTACAACCATTGAGTATGTAGAAGTTTTCGCAAACAGTGATGATGGGATAGAATTTTTCGGAGGAACTGTAAATGTTAACTACGCGCTTGTTGCTCAAGTTGGAGATGATGCCATCGATATAGATCAGTCCTATGCAGGAACTGTCACAAGTTATGCGATCTATGTAGATGAAGACTCTGACGAAGCATTAGAAATTGACGGCAGAGAAGGTAGTCTTGATGATAGCTTCACATTGAGCACAGGAACAGCTACTGCAATAGATGGAGCTTCTGTTACTTGTGATTTTAAATCTAAAGCAAAGGGAGCAGTATCCAACTTCAATGCGAACGGAGGAAAAATTAAGTTGTCAGCAACATTCGATGTTGAAACGCTAGTAGAATCAGAAGATGCGGCATCCAATGTAGTAGATGGAAGTCTTACTTTCAATACGGTAAACGGTGAGTTCTCAGTATACACAAAAAGTTTTGACGAATAGAAATAACTATTCAGTGAATTAAGCATCAAGCAAAAGCTTGATGCTTTTTCTAATTGAAAAGTGCGATCAATTTCAGTATAGATTTTTAAGAAAATGAAAAGAATTTTAATATCAGCCTTAGTCATTAGTCTTGCCAGTTTAGTGCAAGCTCAAAATGGGTTTTTGAATGGGCAGGTAATAGATGGCTCTACAGGAGAGCCTTTGTTTGGCGCCACTGTCGTTAAAGTAGGAACAACAAATGGTGCTGTGGCTGACTTTAATGGTAACTATTCTTTGTCACTACCAGCAGGTGATCACACTATTGCATTTCAGTCAGTAGGTTTTGTGACTATTACTAAAGAAAACGTCACTATTTCTGAGGGAGAAACAGCCTCTATCGAAGTGACTTTAGTAGAAGATGTACAGCAACTAGCTACCGTTACTGTTACTGCTGATGTGGTAAGAGACAATGAAATAGGAATGTTACTAGTACAAAAGAAATCTATCAATACTGTAGACGGTATTTCTTCAAGTACTTTCAAGAAAGTAGGCGATAATAACCTTTCTGCTGCTATGGGTAGAGTCACAGGAGTCTCTGTTCAGTCTGGTAAGTATGTGTATGTAAGAGGGCTCGGAGATAGATACACGAAGACAGCTATCAATGGGATGATTATTCCAGGTCTAGATCCAGACCGAAATGATGTGCAAATAGATATTTTCCCTACAGGAATTTTAGAAAACGTAGTTGTTTACAAGACATTTTCCCCCAATCTAACGGGAGATTTTACTGGTGGATTAATTGATATTCAAACCAAATCTTTCCCTGACGAAAAGTCTACTTCCGTTTCATTGAGTTTAGGTTTTAATCCTGACATGCACTTCAACTCAAACTACTTGAGCTACGATGGATCATCAACTGATTTTCTCGGGTTTGACAATGGCGCCAGAGACTTACCTGTTAATTCAAGTGAAACATTGGAATCAAATAATGAAAACACGGAGCTTTTCGATGCGACGCTAGGCGCAGACAGATCAAGAAGTTTCATGAATACAGGCTTTTCTTTTTCTCACAGAAATCAGATAAAGAGAGATAGGCTCACATGGGGATACAATGCTTTGTTTACGTACAGCAACAGGGTTAATCATATAGAGGGATTTGAGAGAAGAAGGTATGAAAGAGATATCACCGGAGCAGAAGTAGAACTACTTAGAGATTTCACCGCAGCAGGTGATTTATCCTCCAATGAAGTGCTTTGGAGTGGTCTCGTTTCCATTGCTGCGAAAACAAAGAATCATACGATAGGAACAAATTTTTTAAATATTCAGAATGGAGTTAGTTCTGCACTTAAAAGAACGAGAAACAATTCGTCATTGAACAATCCAACATTTCTTTATAATGATATTTTGACTTACACTGAAAGGTCGATGTTCAACAACATTACTTATGGAAAGCATCAATTTGGAAAGTTGAACTTAAACTGGGCCAATTCATTGATCTTTTCAAAACAATATGAGCCTGATTATAGAGAAACGGCTATCAACGAAGATGAAGGAGATTTAGGATTTAGAAATGGTGGATTGATTAACCGTTTCTGGAGAAATCTAGATGAGGTTAATGAAAGTGCAAGAGTTGATTTGGCGTACGAATTGAACGGTAGAAATACACTAAAAGCAGGAGGTGCTTTCTCTTTCCGTAAAAGAGATTTTGATATCTACATGTATGGATATGAAAACTTAACATCAAGAAACGTCGATAGCACTGATCCAAATGATTTATTGGAAGATGATAATATTGTTAGCGAAACAAGACCAAATGGGTTAGCTATTCAAAACACAGTAAATCCAGCAAATTCATATGACGGAAAACAAAGAACTTTTTCTGCATACGCGATGAATGAAATGAACATTTCAGAAAAGTTAAAGTCTATTTACGGTGTACGTCTTGAAAACATAAGAATGCTTTATACTGGAGTAGTTACCATAGATGAGACAACTGGTGCTGATGGATTATTGGAAGATGAAGATGTACTAAACGAGACAAATTTACTTCCTTCATTAAGCCTGATCTATTCTCTCAATGATGACATGAATTTAAGGGCATCATATAACAAGACATTGGCTCGACCATCATTTAAAGAGAAGTCAGAAATATTCTTAATGGACCCAATCAGCACAATTATTTTTAGTGGAAATATTGACTTGCAGCAAGCGGAGATTAATAATTATGATTTAAGATGGGAATACTTTTTTAGTCCAGGAGAATTATTCTCAGCGTCCCTTTTCTATAAAGATTTCCAAAATCATATTGCTTTGGTTGCATTTGACAATGCTCCAAACCAGATCGCACCAAGAAATGTAGGTAATGCTCAAGCATTCGGTACCGAGTTCGAGTTTAGAAAGAGACTATCATTTCTTGGAAGCATTTTTGATGATGTAATGTTCGGATCAAATCTTTCTTTCGTTTACTCGAGAGTAGATAGAAAGACAGTGCCAGTGAACAGAAGTGGATTAAGCGAATACCAAAGTGAGGTGGACTACAGGAACACAGATAATGGAGTAGAGCAATATAGAGACATGAGTCTTCAGGCGCCATATTCGGTAAATGCATTCTTCAATTATGAATCAGATGCCAATGGGATTACAGCAAACTTGTCTTACAATGTCCAAGGTGAAACATTGACATACGTGAGTGCTTCAAACGTGCCAGAAGTATATACACAACCATTTCACAGCCTGAATCTTCAACTTTCTAAAAGCTTTGGAGAAGAACAAAACTCATCAATAAGTCTTTCTGCAAAGAACCTCTTAAATGATGATAATGAATTATTCTACAGATTAGATGATCAAGAAAGACCTTTTTCATTCCAGGCTCCAGGCAGGTTATTCACTTTGAAATACACTTATAATTTTTAAATAAGGAGGTTTTTGAATTCAAGTACTTGGATAAATATCGTAGCTATTCCCCCTTTTAAGGTGGCTAGGGGAATGTTTTAAATATTCTAATATCCCTAGAATGCTATGGATGCTCAACGTATCGGTACTTTTAGAGATCTCTTAACAGACTATCGTCTCTCAATTCCCTTTATCAATTCCTTTAATTGATCAACCTCGGCTCTTTTCTCATTCAAAGCATCCAAAATGGATTTCTTTTTCCGCCTACCTTTTTTGCCATCATATTCTTCACTCAACCCCTCAGCTTCCTTTTGCTTTCTCTCAATTTTTTCTAGATAGAAATCGATGTAAAACTGCTTTTTAAAATCTTTGGCGAGTTTTACTGCTTGAGACTCATATTTTTGATTCTTAACACCCAAAAAGAAAGAGCAAGCCTTATTATTAACTTCAGTTGTAACAGCATAAATCATCACATCAACGTTACCTTCATTCGAGGAAGCAGGAATCACCACTTTATAGTATTTTCTCATATCTAGCGGATTTCCAAATTCTCTCGAATATTTCCACCAACCTTTTCTTACTTGTTCTCTTGTAAAATCGAAGGGTGTCTTATAGCCAGTTAGCGTTTTACCATCAATGACGAAACTTGTCTTTTCAAATGATGAATTGAATTTTTTTTGTGAGATTACCGAAGTAAAGACAAACAAAAACAGGATAGGAATGGTATGTCTAATTGTAAATCCTAATCTGGATAATCCTCTGATATTAAGAGGATAAAAGATGGGGTAGATTATTTTTTGCAATTGTATCATAGACTCCATGTAAAGTAAATTTCTCATGACTGATTCTTCAAATTTAAGCGACTCTATCAAGACTGTACTAATAACGGGCGGAACAGGCCTAGTCGGAACAGTGCTAAGCAAAATGTTAACCGAAAGAGGATTTAAAGTCACTCACCTTTCCAGAAATCCAACGAAAGGAGCCTATGAAACATTTCATTGGGATATAGAAAAGGGGAAAATTGATGAAGAAGCAATCACCTCTGCGAATGCAATTATTCATTTGGCAGGTGCCGGAGTTGCCGATAAAAGGTGGTCAGATAGTTGGAAAAAAGCTATTTATGATAGCAGAATAAACTCAACGAGACTTCTGCGAAAATATGTAGAG
>JBGCFL010000242.1:0-8295 GCA_045106975.1 Ekhidna sp.
GAGGGACGATAAGAAAAGCCTCCTTTCATGATTGTAGGTACTCGCTCGTTGGTTTCCTTGCTGAGTTTTGCTTGGTTTAAATTGAAAATATGGGCACCAAAAGCGAATTGCTCACTGATCTCCGCTATTCCTCCAAATTCAATAGCAATGAGCTGTCTAGATCCCAAAGTAGCAATGTTGTATTGGAGTAAATCCACACCTAATCCAAGACTGACCATCTGTATTTTGTTTCCGATAGCAAGGTGTATTCGCTGCTGACTAAAGAGGTCGTCTCCAAATTTGTAAAAACCTACACCCGCATTTCCAATACCAGTATTGTAAATGGCTCCTGCTCCAATCGTTTGAAATTCCGTAAGTCCAAATCTGTTTTGATATCCTGCAAAAACCGAATGGTTCTCTACCAGACCGAGTCCTCCCACATTGTTGAACAAACTGAATTCGTCACCTAGTGTAAGCGATGCTCCACCAAGTGCTGCACTTCTTGCACCAAAGTTGAATTTGCCATCTTGTGAATGACCATAAAGCGAGCTTATGAGTAGGAGAGATAGTAGCAAATGCTTCATGTATGCAAAGTACATATTTGCTGTCTTATATTCAATAAATGTATATTGAGGCTGATTGTTAATTAATGAAGACCCTGCCACTCATCGCATTTCATTTCTGTTGTACTGCACTTTTGGCGCAGAACTCTCTTTTCTATGCGTCTGGCGCTTTGAAAGCTTTCGGTCAGACACAAAAAGAAATGAAACAGGGTGTTTGGAAGTACTATTATGAAACCGGAGAGAAGAGTGCTGTATTGCAATACAATCAAGACGAATTGAATGGGGTTCAATACTATTATGCAGACAATAATCAGTTGATAGCACAAGAGTTTTGGCAAGATGATTTGCTTCAAGATTCTGCTTGGTATTATCATCCTAATGGGAACCTTGAAAAGAAAGGAGTATACAAGGATGGACTTTATGAAGGTCAATGGATTTTCAATAATGAAGACGGAAGAGCGAAACGAGGAGGTAGCTATAAAGAAGGATTACCCAATGGATACTGGCAATTCTTTCATAGTAATGGCTCAATAAATCAGAAGGGAATATTGATAGATGGAAAAGAGGATGGGGAGTGGCAGTACTTTGATGAAGATGGAGAGGCTACCTACTTGGGTAGTTGGGAAACGGGAGAAAAGCAAGGGCAATGGTATTTCTTTAAAAAGGACGTGAAGAAAAAGTGGAAGAAGTTTAAGTGACGATCTTTAGGATAAATCCAATTACCTCATCGGCTGAGAACTTCTTCAGAACTAGAGCGTGTATTTGAAGTTGAGGAAGAAGTTGTTGTTGCCCAGCTTATTCCTTGTAAACTCTAGTTTGACTAGAAAGTCATAAACGAGTAAAAAGTCAAAACCTACTCCATAACTGTATAGGTATTGATCGTCCAATAAGTCACTTCCAGTATACCCTGAGAATCCTTTTGCATAGCCTTGATCGAAGAGTACTTTCCCAAACATCGTGACAGGGAAGGTTGGAAACTGCTTGATTGGCATGAATTTGCTTATGTCTTTTTCAATGGAAAAGAGCTTTCGCTTAATCTCACTCTTGTGAATTATATAGCTGCTACCTTCTATCACATTGAGATCATAGCCTCTAAGCGTGTGGCGTACTAGACCTATGGTGGGATAATTGAAGTAACTCTTGGGTGCGGGTAAAGAAAGCACACCAATTAAATTGGTAGCAAAGTAGTTGTCTTTTCCTAAATCAATATACTTGGAAAGACTGGTGCCTGCTTGCCAAAAATTCACATCATCTTTTTTTGTCAACCCAACTTTGGATAGTGTGAAATTGAACCACTCACCATTGGTAGGGTAGTTCCTATTATTTCTCTTATCCCAAGTGTAGCCATAGCTCAGTCTGAAGTATTTCTGACTAGTTGCTCCATTTTCAAAATAGGATGGGTTTAGTTGCGCGATGGTATCTGCTATGTGAGTACTTCTATGAATAATAGAAGCAAAGTGATAGGCGTAAAACTTGGGCCTGTAGCTGAATTGAATTTCATTTCTATAAAGTCGACGAAGCTTCTCTGTCTCAGATGAGGCAAAGGCTCGTACGTTATCTACCGTATTGTATACCAGATTTTTTGATTCTACATATCCTGTCTGAACCAAGAGTCCGACTTTCTGTTTTTTGTCTATATAAGGAATGTCGTAGCTGAAATTAACCCAGTTTTCAAAACCTGTTTGCGCAACGACCCTTAGTCGCTCGCCTCTTCCTCTGAAATTATATTGTGTTAGTTGCAAACCTAAGTTGACACGGCTCAGGTCTCTACCTCTATTGACCCACCAGTCGTTAAAATTTCTATCTGCAAGTTTGAATAGAACTTTAGGGTAGAAGTACCAGCGTTCTTGCACAGTGACTAGAATATCAACTTTCCCATCTGATTTGTCAATGACGGAAAAATCAATTTCATTGAAAAGGTTGGTGTTATAGATTCTGTTTCTATCCCATACAAACATGCTGTCAAGTTCCCGCCTTTGGTATTGACCACCTTCTTCAAAGCTAAATTCTCTGGAGATGTACCAAGGTTTGGTTCTGTTGTTTCCCTCGAAAAAAAATTCTTGCACAGTCACAACTTCCAAGGAATCTGTGATTTGAGAGTGGACTGTAATAGTCGAAATGAATAAAAGAAAAGGGAAAAGTATTTTTTTCAAAGAGTATCAATCGTACAGAATATTGATTCTGTAGTGTAAAATAGCCTGCAAACAGAGTTAAAAATAAATGGTCGTGCAAGTTTTGATTGTACATTTGCCGACGTGGGCCGCATTTTAAAGAAAATACTGATCTTTCCTATTCTGATTTATCAGTATGTGATCTCTCCCATGTTTCCCAGTACATGCAGGTATATGCCTACTTGCTCAGAATACACGAAGGAAGCCATCAAAAAGTATGGAGCTTGGAAAGGATTTCTTCTAGGAATCCGAAGAATAGGTAGATGCCATCCTTGGGGTGGTAGTGGCTATGATCCTGTGCCGTGATTCTTATCTGAATTACTCCGTGCTAAACAATGGAACTGCTGATTGATTATTGCTGACATCTTTGATGTACCAACTCATTATATGATTTTGTGGAACTCTTTTTGAGATTTGATGATGCTTTCTGTCGTACCAGATTGCATCGAAATCACCATTTGTGGTAATTGCTACTCTCCACTCATTAATCACACCAAGTGAATCGGTATAGGTTGCTGTTAAGTCATCCCAATTGATTGTTGAAAATACTTGTGGGTCGAGATGCGCGATAACCTCTGATTCGTCAAGTATTGCTATCCAGACAGGTTCTGAAAGATGTTCGATTGTGTGCTCTTTTCCTTTTGAACCCCAGCCTATTTTTATGTTTGCTCCAAGCCTAATAGCATTGATAAGAGATTCTTTGCTCCCTACAATCGTTCGACCTTCTTTGTCATTTTTGTAAACTAACTGGTAGCCATTAGTCTGTGTTTGAGGTAAACAGCCTGATAACAAGAATGCGAGGGTGATTTAAATGAATGCCTTAGATAGTTTCATCATTAATTCGACTCTATTTACTTAACAACATTAACCAGAAAAGGAGAATGGAATACACTCGCCTTTCTTGGTTAACATTTCTTTAACTCGTCTCGGAAAACTTATAATGACTAGTTAATTGGCTTCCAACTATAGCTTTTTTGGACGATTTTCCATGAACCCTCATACTTTATTAAAAGAAAGTAATCGGTAAATACTCTCCACTTTGGAACAGTGATTTCAACTTTGGCAGAAGCGGCATTATTCTCGTAATCTATAGAAATGATCTTGCCTATACGATTCGCTTTCTTTCCTTCTTGCACACCATCAATGTATTTCTTTCCTGACCTGATCCATAGTTTGTCATCATCAGAAACAGCATAGAGGTTAAAGTCCGGATGGAATGCTTTTCTGAGTCTATCAGGCTCGCCATTGGCTGTCCCCTCTATGTAGTCCATTAGCGTTGCAGTTATTAACTCTTTGTCTGATTGAGCATGGCTAAAAGAGACAAGAGCTAGAAGTACGATTAGTAGATTTAATTTTTTCATAAGACTGTCTTAAGTATTGTTTATCAATTTATTTTTTCAAATATGAAATTGTGTATCCCATCCGCATTTACTTTGAAGCCTGTGATTTTACCAACTTCTCGGATAAACTCAATGGATGGAATGAACATAGTAGGGCTGGTGAAAACATCCTTTGAAACAGATCTAAATTCAATACCTGTATGGGCCAAATTCTTCGCTATCAGTTTCTTATCTTCTATAGTAAAAGAGAATAGTGTTGCATATTCCTCATTATAGTAAGTGCCGACATAGTTTTTTAAAGATTGCTCCGAAAGTTGTACAGGTACATATGGCTTCATGATATCAGCATCTGCATCATTGTAGGTAAAGTGAAGTATCATGTCGTTTGCCTCTTTTTTGAAGGTGAAAAGACGAACATCTTCATTGCTCCCTACCATTTGAAAGGAGTTGTCAGTAAGGGTATACAGTGGTGCGGCTCTTTGGCTAAACATCCATTTGGAACGAAGCGTGTCATTTTCAACAAATATGTGAGAGGCATAACCCGCATGCTGAAACCAATAGTACCCCTCGAAAGCTTTTAGTTTCTTTTCGCTCAATTTTTTGGTTTTGAGCTTATTGATATCAATAGTAGTCGGTATTGTATAGAAATCCTTTACAAATGGGTCTATTGCCATCATGGCTAATGAACCATTGTACTCACTGTTGTTCCCCAAAGCGAAGGAGATGATGTTTTGATCTAAGTATCGGAAAACATTGGTGCCATAGCCCCCCTGCAGTCCGAAATTCCAAAAAATAGGAAGACCTCTTTCAGGATGAGTAAACTCTCTGCCGATAGCCATTTTTCCCCAGTAATAACTAAATATTTTACCATTAGTCAGTTTTACTGGTGTGTCTAATTGTTGAATTAAACGACCAAGTGTACCATTTGGCTTAGAGTAATTCAAATACCATTTGGCTAGATCTTCTGCAGAGGAATAAGCGTTGATGGCGCCAACTACATTACTGAGTACTTCTGCCTTTTTATACTGTTCTTCTTCTTTCTGATAGGGTGCTGCTACGTTCTCAATTATGGCATCACGATCATCGCGAATGAGAGAATTATTCATTCCTAGAGGTTCGAATATTTCGGTTTTAACAAATTTAGAAAAAGACATTTCCGATTTCCGAGCCACTATTTCCGCCATTAATACAGACTCAGTAATGGCCTCATGAAATGAAAAATCAGTTCCTGGTTCAAATGAAAGATTTTTTTGACTAGTGATTAATTCTAGGGCTTCTGCTTGATTTAGCACATTACCAGGGCCATTAATCATATCATTTAATCTTGCTACATCATATAAACCGCTAGAGTGATTTAGCAGATGACCAACAGTTACATGATATGGATATTCAGGTAATTCAGGTAAGTAATTTCGAATGTCTTCCTGGAGTGTAATTACCCCTTGCTGTTCTAAAAGAAGAATGGCTAGTGTAGTAAATTGTTTGGACAATTCTCCAAGTTGAAACTTGGTTTGAGGAGTAATCGGAGTACCTGTCTCCATATTGGCACTGCCAAAACCCTTGAGGTAGATGATTTCTCCATCTTTGATAATTCCAGCGGCAACTCCAGGTAAATCAGGATTATTCACTGATGAAAATGTTTTGTCAATTTCTGATTCTTCGCTTGATTTAATTTGAGCGAATCCTGTATAATAGCTTATGAGATAGATAATTAAAAATGGAATGAGTTTAGAATGTTTATATGATTTCATTTTTCTATTGTTACTTTTTTGATTTGTACTATTCGGTTTTTGCCGCATAATTTTTAGAAGTCGTTTCTTTTTGAAACCAAATATTTTCTATTCCTTGAGTAGCCAATTGAAAACCTAGAATATCTCCATTTTCATTTCTTTTAAATGCGATAGAACTGTAGATGCTGCTGTCACTTGTGAATAGATCAGGAATTCGTGGATTCAATGTAATAGGATCTAGTTTAGAATGAGTAATGATTAATTTTCCTTGATTTATAGTAAAAGAGTAATAGGTGTCTAGTGCAGCAGCGTAATAATTTCCTTTAAATACATTGAGATCTTTGGCCCATTCTGCATTCTTGTCAAATGCGAGCAAATTAGAAGTAGACTCTCCTTGAATAACTTCTATAGTCTTTGGGGTTGATTTTGAGTCAAATTTGACTTCTACATCTCCCCAAGTAATCATTTTAAAGGAGTTTTTAGAGAGAGGGACAA
This sequence comes from Ekhidna sp., assembly GCA_045106975.1. GTDB lineage: Bacteria > Bacteroidota > Bacteroidia > Cytophagales > Cyclobacteriaceae > Ekhidna. The sequence continues at coordinate 6,279 of JBGCFL010000242.1, forward strand.
GTGCGCTCTCGTTATCTGGACCTCTGAAATATCTTAAGGTGTCATTGCTTACATGAAGCTTTCTCGTATTATGATTATCTAGATCCCAATAGTCACCCTCAAATTGTTTAAGCTGCTTTATTGAGAGTTCTTTGGAATCAATCTTAGAGGTTTCATTCTCGTGCGATTCTAAGAAGTCTTCAAGATACAGTGCGCTTGCCGCCGTAGCTTCCGACCCGTTATAAGCCCCATCATTTCCCATTACAATAACAGAAAGTTGATGTTCAGGGTAACGTATCAATTTGCACGCATAACCACCGGCTACCTCAATGTGGGATAGTTTTCTAGCCCCTCTGTAATTCCAGAACCTATGTCCTCCAGTATACAATGCTAGATTAGTTTCATCTATAGCTTTACCATTTACAACAGATAGACCATCAAATTTTTTCATCATTTGCTTTGTGCCAACTTTAGGATTTTCAAGCTCTTGAGCCCAAAGACACATATTTCCAATGGTAGTGTATACATCAGATACACTCGTGTGAGTTTGATTCATATTGGAACTGACAAACTCATTTTTTTGCCAGAAATACCCTTGAGCTTTGTTTGCGATTACGGCTCCATTGGTGTCAAAAACGGAGCTTGTCATTTCCAAGGGTTCGAAAATTTTCTTAGTTATAAAATCCACATATGATAGTCCACTTACATTAGCAATCAAGTCTTCTAGAATCATAAAACCTGCGTCTGTAGGGAGTTGCTTATTTCCGCTCTCAGGTATATATTTTGCTTGATTCTGGAGTAGTTTATATGCTTGATTTCTTGTGATTTCATCTTCTGGTCTCCATCCCGCTAGTGCTTTAGAAACATCGTGATTATTCAATCCACTAGTATGATGTATCAACTGTTCAATGCTGATAGCATTTGGGAAAGACTTTAACTGAGGTATGTACTTTCGAATGTCATCTTTTAAGTGAATTTGACCATTCTCCTCTAAAAGTAACAGTGCATAAACAGTGAATTCCTTTGCTATGTCTCCTATATAGAATTTAGTTTCCAATCCAATTGGAATTCGATGCTCTAAATTGGCCATGCCGTAACCCTTGGTATAAATGACATGACCTTCGCTTAGTACGCCTACCACAATACCTGCTCTATCTGTTTTATTCCATTTAGTGAAAATTTCATCAATCTGAGTAGGCGCGATTTGTCTTTTTACAGCTTTTTGAGAGAATGAGATACTAGTCACAAATAATAAAAATGCTAATAATAAATTTTTCATAATTTTTAATATTTACTTAACTGATTTATGATTTTTTCAATGCTTTAATTACTTGTTTCGCAACACTTCTTGCAGCTGTTGGATCTTGGCCTGTAATTAATCTACCGTCAGTGATAGAATAGTCATCCCAACCTTCTTCTGAAAATGAAAAGTCTCCTCCATTTTCTTTAAGTTTTTCCTCTATTGAAAACGGGAATGTAGCGTAGTAGGGAGCTTCCTTATTTTCAAAGAGATCTGGAAACCCATTCACACGTTTACCCTGAACTAAGTAATCTCCATTTTGAGTTTTTAGATATGCCAAACCAGCACTTCCATGACAAATAGCTGAAACAATTCCATTCTGATTTTCATAAATGGCCATGGAAATGTTCTGGATTTCCTTATTTTCAGGCACTCCAAACATTGCAGCCCCACCACCACAATAGTAGACTGCCATATATTCTAGCGAGGCTACTTGTTGAGCTACAAAAGTGTTTTTTAATTTGGCCATAAACCCTTCATCAGCTAAATACTGCCTCTGAATTTGGCTAGTGGTGTCTAGATAACCAACTGTGACCGCTCCTCCTTGAGGACTTACAAAATCAACGTCATATCCTGCCTTTATAAATTCGTCATACGCGAGAACGATTTCAGAAAAATGATTTGAAGCGCTTAATTCTGTGTTACCATAGGTGGTGGCATTAGAAACAATGAATAGAATTTTGTCTTGTTTCTCAAGATTCTCAGATGATTTGGTTGAGCACTGAGAAAACAGAAGCG
>JBGCFL010000243.1:0-30626 GCA_045106975.1 Ekhidna sp.
AAATCAATCAAATCCATTGGGATTCTTTGATTGCCAGTTCCATGCATGCTCACACATTTCATCTATGCCGAATTGAGCTTCCCATCCTAATTCTTCTTTTGCCTTCTTTGGATCGGCATAGCAAATAGCCGCATCCCCTGCTCTTCTGGCCACAATATCATATTTCACTTCTTTCCCACAGGCTTTCTCAAATGCTTTAATAACATCCAGAACACTGTATCCCTTTCCTGTTCCTAGGTTACAAATCATTAGCCCTGGTTTTTCTGATAATTTATTCAAGGCTTTTATATGCCCCCTGGCTAAATCAACAACATGAATGTAGTCACGTATGCCTGTCCCATCATGCGTATCATAGTCTCCTCCATATATGCTCACTTTCTCTCTTTTCCCTATGGCTACTTGAGCTACGAATGGCAACAGATTGTTGGGAATTCCATTTGGATCTTCGCCTATCATTCCACTAGGATGAGCGCCGATAGGATTGAAATATCGAAGTAATGCGATATTCAACGAACTATCTGCAATGAATAAATCTTTCAGGATGTACTCCAAAAAAAGTTTAGTTCTACCATATGGATTAGTTGCTGTTAAAGGAAACTCTTCTGTAATAGGCACAGTTGCTGGATCTCCGTATACCGTGGATGAGGAACTGAAAACTAAGTTCTTTACTCCGTATTGCTGCATTAAATCACATAGATTTAATGTACTTGTCAAGTTATTTTCATAGTACTTCATTGGCTCAGCGACCGACTCCCCTACAGCCTTATAACCAGCAAAATGAATAACCGACTCGATGGTATGATTCTTGAAGATTTCTTCCGTAGCAGTCTTATTCCCTAAATCAACTTCATAGAAAGCGACCTTTTTCCCCGTCAGCTGCTCTACCCTTTTAATAGACTCATATTTACTATTATCTAGATTGTCAACAACGATTACTTCATTGCCACTTTCCAATAATTCCAATACCGTGTGACTCCCTATAAAACCAGCACCACCAGTTACCAATACATTCATATTTATTTTATTTTATTATCGGAAGTAGAACATTGAGATTTCCATCAATATCTGAAGGAATGGGCAGTTCCAAAATATTGGCTATCAGTGGATAGATATGAACATTCTCGAATGACTCTATTTCATAATTTGATTTGATTTGAGGGCCCTCTACATAAAAAATGGTATGCATGTCTGTATGGGCATAAGGATCAAATCCGTGTGTTCCACCCGTTATAGATTCTCTTCTACTAAATACTCGTGGAGGAGCAATATTAATGAGTAAATCGCCTGATCGATCGTCATTATCAAAGTGATAATGCTCCGGAAACTCACCTTTAGCATAATAAGAAATACCTGATATCTCACTTAAGTCTGATTTAATTGCTTCAATCGCTTGTGGATCATCATTAAAAATAAATGCATTTGTAGAACTAAAAACAGCCTTGCCTCCTCTCCAATCTACGTCTAGACTCAATCCATCATTGATACTGGTCATACCATGATCAGATGTAACAATTAATGTCACGTTGAGTCCACTTTCAGCAATTCCTTTTCTTAAAGTCCCAATGTTTTCATCTATGGAAAGTACGGCTTCTTTTGTTTCATCTCCATCAGGCCCAAACCTGTGTCCCATATCATCTACTTCTGAAAAGTAGAGAGTAATAAACTGAGGTCTTTCTTCTTTGGGCATTTTAAGCCAGTCAATAACTTGTGTTACTCTATCGGCATTAGGTACTTTTCCGTCGTAATTAAAATAGTAAGTGGGTTTTACACCTTGAATATCTGCTTCAGATCCAACCCAAAAATAAGAAGCTGCTTTCATGTTGTTTTGTTCAGCTAGTACCCATAGCGGTGTGCCTCCATACCAAGATCCGTCAACAACACTTGGCTGTCCTATAGAGTATTCCTCGTCACGCGATTTACTGTAGAAGGAATTGGAAACTATCCCATGTGTACCTGGATACATTCCGGTGACAATACTGTAGTGATTAGGAAACGTTTTAGAAGGAAAAGAAGGAATCATTGCTTTCGAAGAAGTTCCCGCCTCTTTCATTGCTAGTATATTTTTTGCATTGAATTTTTCCGCATAGTCATACCTAAATCCATCTATAGATACCAAGATCACATATGAACTACTGTCTTCAACAATATCATTGCTTGTAGGATCAGTTGTTCCAGAACATGCAAAAAATAAGGAAAGGATAATAAGTGATAGTAGGCTAGTTCTCATGGCACAATGATCTTAAAATATTTAATCAAATCATATGGATATATAAAAAAAGCCCCATCTACAAAGTAGATAGGGCTTTCGGTTAGGTTAGATTAAAAGTTATCGTTTTACGAATTTCTTAGTAAGTGACTTACCTCCTTTGTCAAGAAGTTGAATCATGTACATACCGGAAGAAATTTCGCTTACATCTACTTTTCCATTCACTACTTCGCCTGAAGAAACAATTTGCCCCATCATGTTAGTAATTGTGAAAGTAGACTCGTTTCGAGTTGAAGCTAGATTTAATGTTCTAACAGCTGGATTAGGATACATCTCTACTCTTGTAGGCTGCCCTACAGAAGAAGCGATAGAATACCCAAACGCACTTGAAGTAGCTCCTCCTACACAGAATGCAGACGTTTCGCTAGATCCAAAAGATCCACCAGAAGCTAGTGTAGAACTACCATCAGATAAACTGTAAGAACCGTTTCCATAAGTACAGCAGATACCATCTCCGTATACATCGCTGATTACGAAATCGTAGCATCCAACACTTAATGGAACATCCACAACAATAGTTGATCCGTCAGCTTGCGAAGCATACGTTCCTCCAGAAGCTACCACAGTAGATCCATCTCTGATCTCCCAGCTAGTTTCCTCAGGATAATCATCAAATGTTAATGTCAAAGAAACTGTAGTAGTTCCTCCGCCAGTGCTTCCTCCTGCTGTTACAGAAAGATCATCAATGGCAATATCACTTGACCATCCGTTTCCTGTTGTTCCTACAATTCTTAACTGAACAGTACCTCCTACATATGCTGCAAGATCGACAGACTCATCATTCCAAGTATTACCTTGATTACCTGACTCTGTCCATAGATTAGTCCAAGTAACACCATCAGACGAACCTTGTACTGTAATTGATCCTACATTATTTCCATACATATGATGCTGGAATCCAAATGTTGCTGTTGATTCTCCTGAAAGATCAAAACATCCACTCTCAAGAATTGCGGTTGCATTACTTCCAATTTGTCCTGCGCTACTGTTAGAAGATGCTTCAAGGAACATATAAAATGAACCTTCTACTGCTGAACTTGGTCCAGTGTTAGATGAAGGAGTTCCATTGGCATCTCTTACCCAGTTTCCATCATCACCACCTACTTGTGTCCATCCGTCATTTGACTCAAATCCTTGAGAATAAGGGAGTGATTCAGATGCAGTACATCCGCCTGTGCTTCCACCTGCGGTAGTTACATCCAAAGAAGCGCTTGCTGCTGATTCGTTTCCAGCGGCATCTTTCGCTACCACAGAGAAAGTATAATCTGTATCAGCAACTAAACCTGTAATATTAGCAGAAGTTCCAGTAACTGTTCCAAGGTTAGAAGCTCCTTGATACACATCATATCCAGTTACACCTACATTATCAGAAGATGCATTCCAGTTTAATGTCAAAGTAGTTTCTTCAATATTTGAAGCAGTCAAGTTTGAAGGAGCAGTTGGAGCATCAGTGTCTCCACCACCTATAGTTGTTACTGAAAGATCATCTACTGCAATATCACTAGACCATCCGTCTCCTGTTGTTCCTACAATTCTTACTTTCACATCTCCACCAACGTATGCAGAAAGATCTACATCAACAGCATTCCACTGGTTTCCTTGATTTCCAGAAAGAGTCCAAAGATTGGACCAAGAAGCTCCATCGTTAGATGCTTGAATAGTGATAGATCCTACATTGCTTCCATACATGTGGTTTTGGAAAGAGAAAGTAGCACCTGTTACAGATGAAAGATCTAAACAAGCACTCTCTAAAATAGCGGTAGCATTGTTTCCAATTTGACCAGCACTACTATTAGTAGAAGCCTCTAAGAACATGTAGAATGATCCTTGAACTGCTGCACTTGGACCTGTATTAGAAGAAGGAGTTCCACTCGCGTCTCTTACCCAGTTTCCATCGTCACCACCTACTTGTGTCCATCCATCATTTGACTCGAACCCTTCAGAATAAGGGAATGTACTGATAGTTGTCGCACAAGAAAGATTTGCAGTACCTGTAGTGAAACTCACTGTAGAACTATATGCTGATGTTGAGTTATCAGGACATACACTTCTTACTTGTACTTCATATTGAGTACCACTAGCAAGTCCCGAAAGGTTAGTGCTAATAGAACCAGCACTAACTGTAGTCCAAGAACCGCCAACAACTCTATATCTCACATCGTAAGTTGTATTCGCAACAGCGCTCCATCCTACTGTAGCAGTAGTAGTGCCAACGTTGGAAGCGTTAACCCCTGAAGGAGTAGTTGCATTACATACTGGAGGAGTTCCAGCTACACCAGTTACTACAAGAGAGAAATCTTGACTTCCACCTGAAAGTGAACCTTTATGAGTTACTGTGATAGTGTATGATCCAGAAGCTCCAGATACATCTACTCTTTCATAAGGATCTACATTGTTATCACCTTTATTGTTAGTAGTTACTCCTGTCAATCTGTACGGGGAGTAAGTATTTCCATTTGAAAGTCTAATATCTAAATCATTCACCAAAACAGGTGTAGATAAATTAGTTGTTCCCGTGTTAGCTACACCAGCTGGATCTGTCCAAGAAATAGAAGCCATCAATGGATTGCTACCATCTGAATTGACAGTCGTAGTATAAGTTTGACCAGGACTCAAAGTCAATTCGTCAATTACTGTACCGTTTCCTTCATCACTAATTGACTCTGCTGCTCTTTTAGCATTCAATAGACCCCATCCAAAAATGGCGTCTGGACCAGAATTACCAGCATCATCAGCTGTGTGAAGCGCTAAACCTTTAAGAGTAGCAGCTCTCATGTAATTTCCGTTCACATTGTTATAGTGCTGCTGAAGAAGTAATAATGTTCCAGCTACATTAGGTGAAGCCATAGAAGTACCACTTATTGAATTATAAGCATTATCTGCATTATCATATGTAGAATAAACACCAGAACCATTTCCAGTAATATCTGGCTTAATTCTTAAGTCATCTGTAGGTCCTTCACTACTACTCCCTGCAATTGAAACACTGTTAAATGAACCATCATTGTTCACGTTAGCGTCTTGACCATTCGCCACCACCATGTTATTTTTTGAGGTAGAATGACCGGTTAACTTATCATAAGATGAATTGCCTCCAAGAGGGCTTGTATTTGCGCTGTTATCATTTCCATCGTTCCCAGCTGCAACAACCATAAGGTAGTAAGGGGAGTTGTACTGAAGATTATCCCAATCTCTGGAATCATCAATGTAAGCACCACCATACCAAGCCGGAAGTTGCACCTGTCCAGATTGATTTCTCCAAGAATAGCCATATGAATGGTTAGAAATCAACATACCAGCAGAAGCTTCTGCAGTTGCTTCAGCAAGATCATTGTTCCAATCATGCGTCAAAGCACTCGCTTGAGGTGCCATCCCTTTAGCAGCAGGCTGAAATCCAGAAGCTACAATTGTTCCGGTAACATGCTGTGCGTGGAAGCTATTTCCGTTCAATGATGTAACACCATCGTTGATAGATACTCGGTTATTCCCACCAGCTCCATCAAATTCTTGATGAGTTGTTCTGGTCGGGCCTCCATCCCAGACATGAGCAACCATGTTTTGCCCATCTAGATTCAATCCCAAAGAACCACCAATATTTAAATGATCAGTTCTAGTAGATCTAGCTGCATCTTCATTATAAATGGAATAGTAAATAGGTTGACCATCTCTAGTAACAGAGATGAGTTCGTCAAATGATCCATCATCATTCATTCTTACTGTTTCCCATCCATTGGCAGCTGCCATCTGCAACGCTTGTTGCTTCTTGCTTTGAGCCTTAGATTGGAAGTCTGTTTTAAGTTGTTGAAGTTTAGAAAGATTGTAAGTGCTGCTAATTTTTTGACGCTCCGAAATCGTTTGCGCAAAGGTGTGAGTAGACATTGAGAAAGCAAGCAACAATGCTCCCATTTGCCATAAGGTTCTCTTCATAATTCGGTTAGTTTGGTTAGTTAAAATCGCTCGAATATAGGGCTAACACTTCCGCAATTCCAATAATATTTTTGACATTAATTTAAATTCAATATTTAAATAACAAAATATTTAAAAATAAAGAATTTAATTCTGATTAAGTGAGTAAATAGAAATATTATACCTAAAATATGACTTACACGATAAAAAATTGTATTATTTTAAGTGTATGACTCAGGTTAGTTTCGACGAAATGATAAAAAATGAAGATGGAAAAGTGCATTTTTGCGAAACAATTCATAATTAAGTATAAAAACATTATGTATAAAAGACACATACTTCATTCACTTATTTTAGGATTATTTCTTTTTTCATGTGCTGTTCAAAAGGAGAAAAGTGAACTTGGCATCTTAAAAGGACTAATTGGAATTTATGAGGGGAATTGTATGCCTAGCCCAGGTGCTGCCCCCTGTAAACCCACCCCTTTGAAGACGACTATTTTTATCACGGAACCATCCAAAAACTTTGAGATGGCGTTACTCATCGATTCGATAGAAACAAATAGTAAAGGAGAATTTCAAATGAAATTAATACCAAAAGAGTACAGCCTATTTATAAAAGATGGTGATGATATAATATGTAATGGATATAAATGCAAAAAGGAGTGCTATTGCACTCCTTTTTTAATCGTTACTGATTCAATTACCAATGTGTCTGCTAACATCAATAAGGCTAGCTGGTAATAATATTTTATTATAACTCCTTATGCGATCCATCGCACATTCCAGGATTGCTTGTATGCTTACAGTTACACATATAGGCCGTCTTAGACTCTTCTGCCTTGAAAACCTTGGGAACAAATTCAGTCCCTTTGTGTGAACCATCGCAAAATGGTTGATTGGACGAATCACCACAAGAACACCAAGCATATGTTTTGCCTGCTTCAAGTTCTACTGGTACCGGTTGTTTTGCTGCTATAGTTGGAGTTGCCATGTCGTTTTTTATTTAATGTTTGAAAATTAAATGTAGGTACATTAAAAATACACTCCTAGGAATGGTCGGTCTTCTTTCTTGATTTATAACCAGTCTAAATAAAGATTAATCGTCTTTCCTCTCAACTAGCAACACAAACCCCTCTTCTAACAAAAGGTATCCCTGTTCGTAGCAAAATCGATAGACATCTCCAGCTTTCGTGGTGTAACTGTTGGTGTAGAAGTCAAAATCAAACCCTTTCTTTAAAAGCTTGTCTTTGTGTGTTTTCTTCTTCCCATCCGGATTCAATTCAACAAGTATTCGTCTGTTTTTCGCGAGTGTGTTATTGACATTTCGCATATAGTTAGAGCGACTAGCATTTGCCTTGTTGTTATAAGCATTTCTGCATGAGTCAGTACAGAATTTTTTATCAATTCTACCTTGAAAAGATTGACCGCACTCCAAACACTCTCTATTTTCCATTTAGTTAAAGTACTGACATTCAGTCACAAATCCAATTACAAACGACTACAAACGGATAATAAATGACTACAAACACTTAATAACCGAATCGAATTACGCTCTTAACCAAGCTTTGCAAATGTCAAACGACAATTCATCTACCAAACGATGAAACATTTAACAAACAAAATTTTATTATTATGACAAGTCTAAAAAACAGCGTACAACTAATTGGTAGATTAGGTAACGATCCAGAAGTAAGAACTTTTGACAGTGGAAAGAAGATGGCCACCTTCTCTTTAGCCACCAACGAAAAGTACACCAACAGTAATGGTGAAAAAGTCGAAGATACTCAATGGCACAACATTGTAGTGTGGGGTAAGAAAGTAGATATTGTAGAAAGCTACCTCAATAAAGGAAGCGAGATAGCACTGGAGGGAAAACTCATTAATCGCAACTATGAAAAAGATGGAGTAACCAAATATGTAACAGAAATAAGCATGAATGAACTGCTGATGATGGGTAAGAAAGACTAATTACTTATTTGAACGATATAATTCTAAAGGCTGTTTATATGTAAACAGCCTTTTTTGTTTAATACTTCTCTCCGCACTTATTGCAGTATACTGCTGCTTTCAAGTTAGGGGTATTACAGCGTTCGCAAAGTTTCATATTTTGAAGTTCCTCAGCTTTTTGCTCCTCCTTGGCAGCCCTATTAATTTCAGATGTCATAATCCCAGTTGGCACTGCTATAATAGCATAACCTGTGAGCATCAGAACGGTAGCAAATGTTTGTCCCAAAACTGTCCCGGGAGCTATATCTCCGTATCCAACTGTAGTGACAGTAACAACAGCCCAGTAAATACTTCGAGGAATACTCGTAAAACCATTTTCTCCTCCTTCTATGAGGTACATCAATGTTCCTGTTATCATCACCAATGTGGTAACCGCACCAATAAAAACCAAAATTTTCCGACTACTCGCTTTTAAAGCATCTCCCAAAACCTGAGCCTCCTGAATGTACCTTGTCAATTTAAGTATTCTAAAAACACGTAAAAGTCTGACCGCACGAATAACGACTAGGTAACTACCTCCACTTAAGAAAATAGTAATGTATGTCGGCAGCAATGCCAGCAAATCAATAATACCATAGTAGCTAAAGATGTAAACCTTAGGCTTTCTAGATATGAAAACTCTTAAAAGGTACTCTATTGTAAAGAAAATAGTAAACGTCCATTCAAGCACTCGAAAGAGTTGCTCATATCGCATCTTAATCTCTCGTACACTTTCAAACATCACTATGACAATACTTATAAGTATGGCCCAGAGCAATACAACATCAAATAGCCTACCTGCTGACGTCTCTGTACCAAACACCACAACATGCAGCTTGCTTCTTAGTTTGTGTAAATATTTAAAATTTGGTTCCTCCATCTGGTTGGCTTGATCGCATCTCAATTCAAAATCAAATTTGAAAGTAATTCATTCAAAAGTAAAAGACTTTAAAAACTATGAAAAAGTAACTGTTTGATCTGATCTAGGGGCACAAACAAAAGAATTCATTTAACTTTATATTCTATGAAATACCTATTAGTCCTTCCTTTTCTCATCTTCAGTGCATTTTCAAACCCGAAAAATGCGACCAAACAAATCAATGATTACCTAAGCGCAGACATTGACTATTTGATAGATTTCTACAAGCAAAGGCATCAACGCCCAGAAGTTTCATTAAAAGAAAAAGAAACCTCAAAAGCTTTAGCGACCGAACTTCAAAAAGCAGGATTTAAGGTAACAGAAAATTTTGGTGGATACGGAATAGTAGGAATATTGAAGAATGGAGATGGACCAACCATTCTGTACAGAACAGATATGGATGCACTGCCAATGATTGAGAAAACCAATCTAGATTATGCAAGTACTTTCACTATGGAAGACAATGGTGCAGAAGTTCCTACTATGCATTCTTGTGGGCATGACATTCACATGACTTCTCTTTTAGGAACTGCAAGAGCAATGTCCAAAATGAAGAATGATTGGAAAGGAACATTAATGCTGATAGGTCAACCAGCAGAAGAAATTGGAGCTGGTGCAAGAGCCATGCTTAACGATGGGCTCTATGAAAAATTTGGAGTTCCAGATTATGGAGTTGGATTACATTCTAGCCCAAGCATACCAGCTGGTCAAGTAGGTTTTGGAAAAGGGTACATCATGGCTAATACTGAACTGCTTGATATTAAAGTATTTGGACAAGGTGCCCATGGTGCTTCTCCTCATATGTCTATTGATCCGGTGGTCATTGCTAGTATGATTGTGATGGACCTGCAAACTATTGTAAGTCGGAATCTAAAGCCAACTGAATCAGCTGTGGTAACTGTTGGTGCAATTCAAGGGGGTATTAAAGGAAATATTATTCCTGATGAGGTGACGCTAAAGCTTACCGTAAGAACCTACAAAGAGGAGGTTAGACAAATGGTGCATAGGCGAATAAAAGAAATAAGTAAAGGAGTAGCCATAGCTGCAGGACTTCCCGATGATAAAATGCCAGAAGTGATTATTCCTGAACTATTCACTCCTGCTAATTATAATAACCCTGATTTAGTTGACAAACTCACTGCATCAGCGTCGAATGCTATCGGTGAAGAGAATGTGCTTTATGCAGAACCACAAATGGTAGGTGAGGATTTTGCTATGTATGGAACAACGGAACACAAAGTACCTACTGTTCTTTACTGGCTAGGGACTGTTCCTGCATCTCGCGTAGAATCTGGTGATATGCCAGGTCTGCATTCTCCTTTTTACTATCCAGATCCTAAAACTTCAATTGAAACTGGAGTGAAAGTTACCTCTCAAGGTTTGATGGATTTGTTTAATCTCGAGTAAATGAGAAACTACTTTTACTCTTTTGAAGTCTATCAAAATATTGACTACCCTGATATTTGACTGTCAGTACATTGGACTGATTTGAGAACAATTCCATAAAATAATCAGCTTTTAAGCTAAAGTGAGACCAATTGGAATCGTTCTCAAAGGAGAAATAAAGAAAGGTAGCATCTCCTTCTGTTCTTGCACTTTCATATTCCAATGATTGGCGTTCTCCATTTATTTTTAACTCACACCTTTCATTAAAATAATTGGCAATCAGTTTCGACTTTGTTGTTAAAAATTGACTATTATCTGGCTCTAATGAGTCATCACTATAATTCCTTATTGCATCTCTCAGATCATCAGAAAATACTTTTATAAAAACGGTACTTTCATCGACCACTATAACTGAAATGTAGATTCCATGGTCTGCACCCCATCCGAAGACCGATATTGAGAATGAAATTAATAGCGTAGAAATCATTCTTCGAAAATAAGTAATTCAAATCCTTTCTCGCTTCATTTCACTGCATCCATTTCTTAAAATTGATTCGGATATAAATCAAAACAATTTTAGTATTACTCTCGTTTTTAATAGTATTACTATTAAAATTTATAGCTATGCAATCATTAAGAATACTTATCCTGATAATCCCAATGTTTGTAACTCTTCATTCAAAAGCCAGTGGTCGAGATTGGATAAAATCAGGGCAAACAGCCATTACATCTCAAAATATAGAACATGCCATTTTCTGCTATACACAAGCCATTCAAAATAACTCAAAAAATGTAGCTGCCTACTTATTAAGAGCGAAAGCCTATCGATTAAATGGCGATTTCATAAAGGCCGCTGAAGATAAAAGAGCCGCTTTTGAAATCGATGCTAGTAGCGCAAAACAATTCTTGAATAACAATCGATCACTTCCTATAAGAGAAATCAGAGCCATTGAAAAGCCGCAATAAAGAAATCATTACACATCTACTTTTTTTAGCAACTCATTTAATTATTTAATATTAGAATAGAGAATATATGATTTGGATAGTAAAGCTCGATAATCCAAAACCTGAGAAATACATAACTGTTTATGAAAGAATCTCACTTACTGAAGACAGGTTCCTTTCTAAGGAAAAATACAAAGTATTTGAAAATAAAGAGAACGCTATCAAAGAAGCTACTCTTCTCATGGCCAAATATTCACTAGACGTAATTAGACTATTTTACGAAGAAGGGTACTCTAAGAACTTGAAAATAAATCCATCATTATAAATACTCCTCTTTGAATAAATGACAATTCTCTAGAAGTAAGTCTCAAATTTTTATCGATTCATTTATCGAGCCCTAATTAGGCAAGTGATGTCAGATGCCTTTATTATCTTCGATTCATGTCATCATCCTTTCGGAATATTATTCTAATTCTCACTTTCGTCATTCTATTACCTGTCTCAATTTTCACGGCAGTGGAAGTTGGATCCCTTAATGAAGATGAGAAAATATTAGAAGAAGTATATAGAGAGCAATTAGATGCGATCATTTTCTCTATCAATCAATATTCCTCTGACCTATTCAACTTTTACGTTGGACAGATAGACTATCAATGGAAACTATCAGAAAATAAATCTCTAATAGACTCCACATTTATTCAACAAAATTTGGCCATTGAAGCCATTGCTGCCAAAGACCAAGAAAAAATACAACTAGTAAACCTTAAACTATTGAGAAACTTCACTGCGGTGAACGCTGATAGTATTTTTCAAGCGAACAGCCCATTGATTGAACGCCTAACTAGATATAAAGAATCAGGATATCTTAAACCAGAATCGCTTGGGGCCATCAATTTAGAAGGACAAAGACTTGAGCTCAGTCTTCTTGTAATTGGAAAAAACACCCCTTGCCTTATATTCATTAACCCAGTACTATTCATTGAAGACTTACTAGCCCCAAAGATTCAGCAAATTTCTTCAAAGCAATTACATGTATCTGTTCGCTGTGTCCCGACAAATGATCTAATCTATTCCCAAGGTTTTTTTGAAACTGAAAACTCTCAAACTGGCGCGCTTCTACTACTGGAGGGATACGAGATTTCTGTAAACTTACAAGACAGGTCTGTAGAAGGGCTTATCCGCTTTAGATCTGGAAGAACAATAATAGCACTATCAATGCTCATTTTATTGACCATAGTTGGCGGCATCTTAGTTGTTAGAAACCTGAAGAAAGAAATCCAGTTATCGAAAGCAAAAGCTGATTTTGTAGCTAATGTCTCACATGAAATTAGGACTCCCCTATCATTAATTAGCATGTTTAATGAAACCTTATTATTAGGGAGAGTAAAGGAGGAGAGTAAGAAAAAAGAATACTATGAGATCATAGCTAAAGAAACTTCTCGATTAAAAAATATAGTAAACAAGATTCTCTCTTTTAGTCAAATAGATGCAGATCGAAAGAATTATGAACTGATCACGATAAATGCCAATGGCGTAATTGAAGATGTTATTAACTCTTACTCATATCACTTGGAAGCTAAAGGATTTGCTTTCGAAATGGAACTGGAAGCGACCAATCAAATAATAAAAGCAGATCAAGAAGCTTTTACAGAAGTGATTATCAATTTGATTGATAATGCAGTAAAGTATAGTAAGGACAATAAATTCATTAAAGTTTCCACGATAGTAGAATCCAATCAGTTTATAGTAGAAATTTTAGACAAAGGGATTGGTATTAGCAGTGAGAACAAGCAACGTGTATTTGATAAATTTTTCCGAGCAGAGGGATGGGAAACTCACAATACCAAAGGAACCGGATTAGGACTTTCATTAGTGAACGAGATCATGAAAGCTCATAATGGTCAAGTAGAATTGGACAGTAAAATTGATAAAGGGAGTACATTTAGATTAATATTTCCAATAGCAACATGAAGAAAAGAATACTTGTAGTTGATGATGAAGTACACATGCGTCAGGGTTTGAAAGATAATCTTGAGTTTGACGACTATGAGGTACTGGAGGCAGAAGACGGAATTCAAGCACTAGAAGTCGTCCAAAATCAGCCCGTTGATTTAATCATCTTGGATGTAATGATGCCAAACTTAAACGGGTTTGAGGTTTGCAAAAAGCTAAGAAAAGCAGGAAATGATACTCCAATAATTCTACTAACCGCCAAAGGCGATGAAATAGACAAAGTACTTGGTTTGGAAATGGGAGCCGATGATTACGTGCAAAAACCATTTTCTATTCGGGAACTTCTCGCTCGTGTTAAAGCCATATTACGAAGAGGTAATGGTAACACTAAACCAAATGATGAAATTATTATTGGCAACCTTACCTTGAATCTAAAAGAATACAGAGCTTGGGCTAATAACGAGGAAGTAAAACTCTCACATAAAGAATTTGAGATTCTCAATTTCTTACTTCAACATAAAAATGAAATAGTGGATAGGCAAGACCTCTTAAAAAATGTTTGGGGTTACAATGAACAACCTACTACTAGAACTGTGGACAATTTCATTGTAAAGTTGAGACAAAGAATAGAAGAAAATCCGTCTAATCCTCATTACATAATCACTATTCATGGAGCTGGATATAAGCTTTTGCTTTCAGAATAATCAATATCCTCATTTTCGTGACAACTTTTTACAACCCTTTACCAGAGTGTGACACAGCGTGATAATTGAATGTCTTGATTTACATCACCAAACTCAAACAAATCAAAACGACACTCATTATGAAAGCATTACTAACACTCCCGCTCCTATTCATATCTCTCATCACAATTAGTCAAGATGTGGAACATATCAGAATGGTTGCGATTGATAAACCAATAGTCAAAGTAGATATTAATGGAAAAAAAGCCTTTTTCCTTGTGGATACAGGAGCTGACATATCAGTCATTAACTCTGGCTCCATTGAGAAATATGATTTGGAGGAAAGTAAAATTTATTCTAATTCGGCTAGAGCAATTAGTTTCAATGGTAATACCTCCTCCGTGATGCGAGTAAAAAATGCTCAGTTAACACTTGCCGAAAACTTTGATCATCAAGACTTTTTCAGCATGGACTTAAGCAGACTAATTGAGGTTATTAAAGCTAAAACTACGATTAGAATTACAGGTATACTGGGAGCTGATTTACTATTGAAGTATCATTGTATTATTGACTACAACCAACGACAAATCACAATGGTGAACGGTCGTTCTAAGAGAAGATTAGCATCAAAATAAGTAGAGATGAAATTCATAGGCTTATTTATCGGAATCATAATTTCAAGCGTTGGCTTTGCTCAAAAAAGCAAAGTAATAGATCTTGAACAAGAATGGAAATTTACCATTGGAGATAGAGAAGAATACTCCTCTACCAATTACGATGATTCCAGCTGGGAGAGTATATATGTCCCAGCAAAATGGGAAGATCAAGGATTTTTAAATTACAACGGATATGCTTGGTATAGAATAAGCTTTGATGGGTCCGAACTAGAGGAATACAAAAATCTTTTGTTAAGCCTCGGATACATAGATGACGTGAATGAGACCTACTTCAATGGTGAGAAAATAGGCTTCAAAGGTTCATTTCCGCCTGATTACTACACCGCTTATGATGCCTACAATGAGTATCAGATTCCAGATAGACTAATTAATAGAGAGGGTAAAAACACCATTGCAGTCAAAGTGTATGACCTTACCCTTGGTGGCGGAATTTGTGGCGGTGAAATTGCCATTTATTTTGAACCAAAAATGCCTAATGATTTTTTCAGCTTAGAGGGTGTTTGGAAGTTTTCAACTACTAGAAAGCGAAACTGGGAAGAAAAATACTACAATGATGAGGACTGGGATGACATAGTTGTACCTAGTTTCTGGAGAAGCAAGCACATTAGAAATTCAAACGGATTAGGTTGGTATAGGACAGAATTTGTTCTTCCAGAAAATCTAAAAGATAAAGATTTGTATTTGGTTCTAGGTCAGATTGATGATTTTGACTACACCTACATTAATGGAGAAATAGTAGGTCGAACAAAAGACAACTTATCTTTTGGGTTAAGTACTTCATACAACGAGTTTAGAATCTACAAAATAAGTAAGGAGAAACTTAATCAAACCGGCTCTAACGTTATTGCAGTGCAAGTAGAAGATATTGGCGGAGAAGCGGGCATTTATGATGGCCCAGTTGGTTTAGCAACCAAAATTTTATCAAAAAATTCATTCAAAGATTAGCTATATCCACCTCCGTACTTTCTTGCAATAATTAGTATAATCTTCTCCAAAAATTTCTTGGAGAGCTTCTTCTTCTGGTTTGATTTGAAACTGATTCATGTACCAAACGAAAAGAATCACGGGAATTAAGCAAAGAGGATTCCCTAATTTGGAGGCAAAACCAGCAAGTAAAAGAAGCATTGACAAATACATAGGATTTCGAGTAACATGATAAATACCAATAGTTACCAGCTTTGTCGCCTTGCTGGGATTCATAGGATCCACGGTTGTTTTCAATTTTCTAAAAGCAGCCAACGCAAAAACGAGAACAAGAACACACAAGAAAAGTAACCCTTTATCGAGCCATTCTTTCCCTTCAAACGAATAAGTGAGATCGGTTATTTTATCTATTACCCAAATGATTCCTCCTGTCACAAAAACAAGCGCAACTGGAGGTACTTTCAACTTCATACTTAACAAATCAACTATTCATCACATTTACCAGCCGCAATAGCTCAGGGTCTATTGGCTTGGACTTTGATATAGCCAACTTGAAGCTCGTGTATGTAATTTCATTGTCTACTACACCTGCCATTACATTGGTCTTACCATTGATAAGACCTTCTACAGCAGCCAGCCCCAATCTTGATGCAAGTATTCTATCTCTAGAGGAAGGAGATCCTCCTCTCTGTAGATGTCCTAAAGTAGATACTCTAATATCCAAATTAGGAAGTTTTTCCATTACTCTGTTGGCTATCTGATGGGCTGTACCTTGCTCATCTCCTTCTGCAACTATGACAATTGCAGATGTTTTTTCCTTATCTCTACCCTTATTCAGAGTATCTATAACGTCTTGAATAGTAGTAGAAGTTTCTGGCACCATTACCATTTCAGCACCCCCTCCTATGCCACACTGAACAGCTATATGACCAGAATGCCTACCCATCACTTCAATAAAAAAAACACGATCATGTGAATTTGCTGTATCACGAATTTTATCAATTGCTTCTAGCGCGGTATTTACAGCAGTATCAAATCCAATAGTTAAATCTGATCCATAAAGATCATTATCGATGGTTCCTGGAGCTCCTACTGTAGGTATACCGTATTCCTCATAGAAAATATTTGCCCCTGTGAATGTTCCATCACCACCAATCCCTATAAGCCCTTCTATTCCTTTTGCTTGAAGATTTTCGAAAGCTTTTTTACGCCCCTCTTTTGTTCTAAATTCTTCACTCCTTGCAGACTTAAGAATAGTACCTCCTCTTTGTAGAATATTACTTACAGAATGAGATTTCATCAAGTCTAGGTCCCCGTTTATCATTCCATTGTATCCGTATCGAATACCGTATACATTCAGCCCTAGGCTTAATCCGCTCCTAACAACCGAACGAACACATGCATTCATCCCTGGTGCATCTCCTCCTGATGTATATACGCCAATATTTTTCATAATTTTTCTTTCTTCTTAATGGCTCAATCAGCCAAATATTTCCAAACGAGACTAGAGGCTCCTAAGATAGGTGCGTCATCATCTCTTAGTCCTGAGGGTTGCAGTTGTATTTTCTTATCAAGAAATAATGGCATCAAAAATTTCTCCATGTTTTCTTGAGCGGGGGTGAAAATATGGTCTCCAGCTTTGGATAAACCACCTAACAAAAATATAGCTTCTGGATCAGTATGCACAACAAAATCAGAAAGCTTCATTCCCAAAACTCGTCCTGTATATTTAAAAGCTTCAATGGCAATTTTATCTCCTTTGGATGCAGCATCAGAAATAGTACGAGTAGACAGATCGTCGTAGCTTATAGACCTTAGAATACTAGGATCAGTATAGTCAGCCAAAAGCTTATAAACAGTTCTTCTAATTCCTGTTGCACTCACGTAGGTCTCCAAGCAACCTTTCTTTCCACAGGCGCATTCTCTTCCATTAGCATTGACCAACGTATGTCCAAGTTCTCCCGCAAACCCGTGTTTTCCGTAGACAAGATCCCCATTGATCACTATCCCACTTCCAAGACCTGTACCAACCGTCAGCACCACAAAGTCTTTCATATTCTTTGCCTTGCCGTATACCATTTCGCCTAATGCTGCTGCGTTTGCATCATTGGTCAGAGCGCATTTCAACCCAAAGACCTTTCCCACTTCCTCAGCAAATGGAGTAATTCCTTTCCAAGGTAAATTAGGAGGGTTAACGATAGTGCCCTCATAATAGTTTGCATTAGGCGCACCCACTCCAACTCCTATTACATCTTCTATTGAATGTAATTTTTCAATCTCCTTCTTGAGCTCAGCAATGAAAAATTTGTAATCCTTAAATGTCTGAGTTTTAATTCGTGATTGTGCTAAAATATTTCCTTCTCTATCAGCTAAACCAAATTTCGAATTTGTTCCTCCAATGTCTATTCCAATTGCCAGTTTTGTCATTACTGCTTAAAGTCTATTTTTCAAGTTTATAATAGAGTTCAAAATAATGCAAATCAAAAATGAAAGTCGTGATGATTACCCATAAAACTACGCAAACGGTTGCATAGCCTAGACTTCCAAATCATATCTTCTTAGTTGACTCTCGTATCAATAATTTGGTATTGAGTTTGATTTTTTCATAATCAGGCTTTCTATCTGATTCTATCTGATTAATTAATAATTCGGCGGCTTGTTGCCCCATTTCGAATCCCGGCTGTTCTACAGTACTTATTGATGGGTTGGTCAAAGATGTAAACTGCCAGTTACTATAGCCGATTACACCAAAATCTATAGGCACATTTTTACCATAATTTTGAGCGGCTTTTATAGCACTCATTGCAGCCAAATCATGAAAAGCAAAAATTGCATCAGGGCTATAATTTTTCAACAGCTCATAGATCGAGTTAAACGTCTCATTTTCACTCGAAATAGAATTAAGCAGAACTAAATTCTCAGAATATGCTATCCCCCCTTCTTCTAAAGCTTTTTTGTAACCATTCATTCTTTGAGTAGATATATCAAGATTTGATGGGCCGGCTAAGTGAGCTATTTTTTTGTATCCCATATCAATCAAATGCTTGGTCGCTTGGTATCCTCCCAAAAAATCATCTACGATCACACTACTCGAATCCATATCTTCGCTAATGCGATCAAAAAAAACAAATGACAATCCTTTGTCATTCAATACTTTTAAATGGTCTATATCTTCTGTTTCCTCAGATAAAGAAATTAGA
Organism: Ekhidna sp.; assembly: GCA_045106975.1. Taxonomy (GTDB): domain Bacteria; phylum Bacteroidota; class Bacteroidia; order Cytophagales; family Cyclobacteriaceae; genus Ekhidna. The sequence continues at coordinate 18,848 of JBGCFL010000243.1, forward strand.
ACTCCATCCACTCTATTGTTAAAAAGTATTTGAGCATTTGCCTTTTCTTTATCCAGAGATTCATTGGACTGAGTGATAATCAAATTATAACCTCTACTATGCGCTACGTCTTCAATACCACTAATCACAGTAGAAAAGAAGAAATGAACAATTTCAGGAATGATTAATCCAATAGTATTTGACTTACTATTCCTTAGACTTAATGCAAGAGTATTAGGTTGATAGCTTAATTCATCGGCCACTCTTCTAACCTCTTTTTTGGTTTTTTCACTAATTTCAAAATGGTCTTTCAAAGCTCTGGAAACAGTAGAAGGAGATATCCCTAATTCCCTGGCAATGTCTTTAATGGTCGAAGCATTTTTCTTCATAGTAGAAAGATACTGACCAATTTAACAACAAACAATATTCGCCTGCATGACCCAATAGACTCCACTCAATTATTTTTAAAAATTAATTGGAAAACAAGAAATGATAATAAAAAAAGTGTTTTGATATCATCAAAACATTAAAATCTATATTTAGCACATTAACTTGCCTATCTATGGTAGATAGGTACACTTTGACGTTAAAAGCAGATGAACTTGCCCTTACACTTGGGGCTGAAGTTCCCGAAGAGTACTCCACTCATTTCAATGCTGCTCCTTCAAAGAGACTACCTATTATCACCAGCCAAAACAGACATCTGCTTAGTTTTTTCCACTGGGGCTTGATCTCAAATTTGTCTAACAACAAATCTATGAGTCCTAAATTTTTTAACCTTCCAGTAGACTCTGTGATGACTAAGACGAGTTACAAGCGTAAACTAGCAACACATAGATGTGTCATTCCAATGGATGGTTTTTATGTTTGGAAGCAAGTAGCCAAGAAGCAGGTTATTCCACATTACTTCTTTTTCCCAGACAAAAAAGTATTCTCAATTGCTGGAATTTGGGAAGAAAGTGAAGACTCATCTGGTTCATTTATCATGATTACTCAAAAGGCCAATGGTCAGCTATCATCATTTCAAGAAGATATGCCAGCGATCCTTAATGCCGCTGAAACAAGAAAATGGTTAGAATCAAATGATGTTAATGAACTTGGGGATCTTTTGCAGACTAGTAAAAATGAACAAATGATTTCGCACAATGTATCACCAAAAATTAGGGATATTGAACTGAATGATGTTTCATTAATAAAGCCCGCTGCTGCATCAGATCAGCATGGTAATTATACCCTTTTCTCATAATGAAGCATGCAATTATACTGATCGGTCTTCTTCTCTCCTCTTGCTACATAAGTGAAGAACTGCCTCCAGACCAAATGATTTGGGAGTATGAACTTCCTGAAAATGTTGGCCTAGATCAGTTCAGACTGGCTGAATTAAACAATAAAATTAAATTTTTAGAATTTGAACAGTTAGCAGGACTTATCATCATTAAAGATGATAATCTGGTATATGAAAATTACTATTTAGAAAATGACAGGTCAACTCTAAATACGTTAGATGGAGCGAGTATGGCCATTACTGTCGCGGCTATTGGCATTGCTGTAGAAAATGGTCTTTTTTCTTTAGATGATAAAATACAAGATTATTTACCAGAATATGATGATGTTTTCAAGGATAACAACAACAAAACATTCATTACTATTCGACATTTGCTGTTAGATAAATCAGGATTGTCATGGAGTTTCAATGACTATTTTGACATGATTCAAACCAATAATTGGGTCAGATACATTCTAGAAAAACCCATGCAAGCTCCTGCTGGATTGCAATTCAATCCTAACGAAGCAATAGGACTACTTTTAGCTAAAATAATAGAATCAAAAAGTGGTTTGACCTTTAATGAATTTGTAAATCAAAACATTTTCAAATCTTTAGGAATTAGCAATTTCACTATTGATCAAGATAGCGAAGGGAACTATGATGGTGCTACTGGCATCAATCTATCGCTTTTAGATTTTACTAAAATTGGCTACTTAATGCTAGAGGAAGGCATCTGGAATGGTAGAAGAGTATTAGATCCAAACTTTATTGAAGAGGCAACATCCATTCAAACAGATGTTTCAGCAACTATTGGTTCAGGGTATTCATGGACTAGGTTTGGAAATAATTTTGAGGATTTTTTTGGCATAAACCATGAAGATTTTTATTTCATTACAGGGGATTTAGGACAACATCTTTACATTATTCCATCTCAAAAAATGGTGGTAGTCATAGATGCTGAAAATTTCTTTTTCGGTTTCGGGAATCCATCGCTAAACTTGCTCACTGAAATCAGCTACATGATTCAGTAATTCGAATGACAAGAGATACCGATTTACTTCTTTTTGATCGCGTTAAACAAGACGATCTGCCTTCCTACGAAACAATCTTTAAAACTTATTTTAAAGAACTCTATCGTTTCGCCTTTAGCTATATAAGGGATTCTACGATAGCAGAGGAAATGGCTCAAGAGGTATTTCTATATATGTGGGAAAAGAGAAAGAAAATTGAGATCCAGACTACACTAAAAACCTACCTCTACTCTGCAGTAAAAAATAAATGCCTCAACTACATCAAGTTAGAACTGCCTAAGCAAAGAGCTATGGCGGATGTGAGCGAAGTGATGTTAAGTGTGAGCGAGAGTCCTAAAGACGAAGGTGAGAATGAGGTCTTAAAAAAACATATTCAATCAGCCATTGATAATTTACCTACTAAATGTAGACAGATCTTTCTACTGAGTAGAAACGCTGGAATGACCTATGAAGAGATTGCTGAAGAGCTTGATTTATCAAAAAAAACGGTAGAAAATCAGATGGGGATTGCGCTAAAAAAATTACGTGATTCCCTTGAAACCGTGTATCAGCAATTCAAAGCAACAAGAAATTAAAAAAAGATGAAAAATAAATCGAAAATATTAGGGGGGTTCATCCGATTAGATTGACAGACCAACGAGATGCAAAAGGAATTGATAGAAAAATATAATCAACTACGCTACAATAATGATCCTTCTAACGATGGAGATGATTTCGTAGATTTTCTATTTAAAAACAGTGAAGGGGACGCTCCGGATATAGATCTGGATGCAGCATGGAATGTCAACTCGCAGAAAATTAACTCGACTAAGCATGATAATTATGCTTGGTTAAAAGTTGCTGCTGGCATAGTGATCGTCCTATCCGTAGCATTTACTGCTTGGAAGATCAATGCTTCACCAGATCAACAATACATTTCCAGTACTGACCAAAAATTAGAAGTAACATTTCCTGATGGCTCAAAAGGAGTTTTAAATCAAAATTCATCTTTTTCTTTTCTCAATCAATTCGGAGAAGAAAGGAGAGTTGCATTTGAAGGAGAAGCCTATTTCGACATAGAAAAGAGTAACAAGCCGTTTATTATCGAGGTTGGCGGGGTTGAAGTGAAAGTACTAGGAACGGCATTTAACCTTAACTCTACTGAAACTTCAGTTGAGCTTTATGTTGAAAGAGGACTTGTTGCTTTCGTTAAAGATGGTATTGAAACAAAAGTTGCTGCAGGTAAAGAAGCTGTATTCATTAAAGAAAATTCATCAGTCAATTTCTCAGAAATACCACAAGCAAACGTGATGAGTTGGAGAAATGGTACTTTCAATTTTGATAAGACACCTCTATCGGAAGCACTCTCACAGCTTGAAGAGTTCTATGATGTTTCTTTCAAGCTTTCTCGTCAGTCTATCGCGAAGTGCCAAATCACTGCGACATTCGATCAGATCTCTTTAAAAGAGGTAGTGAAATCCATTGAGACCTTACTAGAGGTTAAAACCAGTAAAGTAGGTAACACAATTAAAATTTCTGGTCAAGGTTGCTAACCCTTTACTGATTGCATGCATTAGTTTTGTGAGGTGCTTCTCACCTCACAAAAACGTAAATTTTTCCTTGTCGGAATACTCTATTTAGTATTCAATCATATCTCATTTTCTCAAAATCTACTTGAACAGCCAATTGACTTACCAACTGGTGACTATGCTCTTTTTGATGTCTTTGAAAAACTAAGAGAGGACAGTGTTTCAGTCGCTTTCAGTCCTGATAAAATAACGAACAGCACAGTTAGAATAAAGCAGGGATCTACTCTTAAAGATATCCTAAAGCAAATCACAGATAATCAAATTGCTAGCTATTCATTTCAATCTGGCCAATTATTAATCAGTCCATACACCAAAAAAAGTTTCACTATTAATGGTGTGTTAAAGAATCACGAAACAGGTGAGCATGTAATTGGAGCTGCCATACAAGTATCAGGAACTGATCTAGGAACTACCACGAATGGATACGGTTATTACGCTTTGACTTTGACAGAAGGAACACATACGCTCAAGTTTTCACACATTGGGTTCACAACAATTGAAACCGAAATCACACTCAACAAAAACATATACCATAAAATATCAATACCTCCCTTCGTCACTCAACTAGATGAGGTGGAGATTAATAGCGCTTCCCAAAATGTTAATGTTACCAGTAATATTCCATCGGCATCAATCATTTCCATTTCACCTGAAGACGGTCAAATTCCTTATTTCTTAGGAGAAGTAGATGTTATTCAAAATGCATTGCTTCAGCCAGGAATAGGTGCTATTGGAGAAGATGCTAGTGGAATACATGTCAGAGGTGGTGATGTAGATCAAAACTTGATCCTTCTTGACGAGGCTACCATTTACAATCCTAATCACTTTTACGGATTGATCTCTATATTTAATCCTGAAGCAGTAAACAATGTCAGAATCATGAAAGGATTCATTCCTGCCTCTTATGGAGGCAGAAGCTCTTCCGTGATAGAAGTGAGACAGAAAGAGGGGAACAAAAACAAGCTCAGTTATTCAGGAGGCATAGGCTTACTTTCAGCTAGAGGATTAATAGAGGGACCTCTAAAAAAAGATAAGAGTTCGTTTCTACTTTCGGGAAGACAAAGTCTCCTCAACTTATCCATTGATGATTTTGGAAGCTCCTCAGTGAGAAGAAACAGAATTCGATTTCAAGATTTAAACCTAAAAATTAACTCAAGACCTAACTCATCAAATACCTTTTATCTATCGGGATATTTAGGTAATGATAGAAATACAACGGGTTTCAATTCCATAAGAAATTGGGGTAACAGGATGCTCAACTTCAGATGGAATCACCTCTTTTCACCAAGACTTTTCTCTAATTTTTCAGCATTCGTATCATCCTATAATTATAAGGTAGAAAACTCTGAGGAACCCGGTGCTTTTGTAGGCAGATCAAGAATCACGGACTTTAGCTTGAAGGCTGACTTCACTTACTCTATGAGTAAAACCAACGATATTAATTTTGGTTTCAACAGTATTTTTCACCGCCTATCTCCTGGAATAAGAGAGCCATTTGAACCCGATGCAACTACCAATACATTAGAACTAAGTAAGGAGCATGGATTAGAATCGGCACTTTATTTAGGACATGAAAGTCAACTAGGTAAAGTCAATCTAAATTATGGAGTAAGACTCAGTATGCTTCATAATTTTGGATCTAGTGAAGTCTTTACCTATCAAGATGATATAGCAAAACACGATTCAACTATCATTGACACCTTGTCTTTCTCTAAAGGGGAATTAGTGGAGTTCTATCAGGTTCTTGAGCCACGAATTGCACTCAATTGGAGAGTTAACACAAACACTTCTTTGAAATTGGCCTACAGTAAAACAGCGCAATATTTACATCTAATTTCTAATGCCATCACCCCCTCTCCTACAGATATTTGGAAATTGAGTGACACTTATATTAGTCCCACAATAACTCATCATTACTCCCTAGGACTCTATAAAAACATAGTAGAAAATAAATGGGAGTTCAATAGTGAAGTATACTTTAAGGACATTAGAAATGGCATCCAGTACAAAAACGGAGCGGACTTAATTTTCAATGAAAACATAGAAACGGAATTACTCTTGAGTAGAGGGAGATCTTTCGGGCTAGAATTATATCTACGCAAAAGGATTGGTAAACTAAACGGTTGGGTTAGTTATACACTTGCCAGAGCTGAAAGCAGATTGGATGAAAATGATGAACAAATATTTGTCCTAGAAAATCATGATAAACTTCATAGTTTTTCCACTACTTGGAACATGGAGCTCTCACCGAGGTTAAGTGCCTCTAGCAACTTCGTTTTCAATTCAGGCATACCTGTGACACTACCAACTGATAAATATGTTTTTGCAGGTAATTTCATTCCTCATTTTGAAGAACGAAATAATTCAAGGCTTCCTAATTATCATAGACTAGACTTATCAGTAAAACTTGACGGCAGGAAATTGAAGAAAAATGGATCCCCTAGAAAGAATAAAGGATTCTGGATATTTACCGTATATAATGTCTATGCTAGACAAAACGCTTATTCCTATTTCTATAGGGAATCAGCATCAAATCCTGGACAAGCTGAAATCGTTCAATATTCTATTTTCGGAACAATCATTCCTGCTGTTACATATAATTTCAAATTCTGATGAGATTACTAATGGTCATAGTTTTTCTCTTCACAATGAGCTGCGAAAAAGTAGTCATCATAGAACTGCCTCCTGCTCAAAATTTACTCGTTGTTGAAGGTTGGGTTACCGATATTGAAAGCACCCAGTCTGTAAGGCTCATAAAATCAAATGGCTTTCTGGAAGAAAAACCCGTTGAGCCGATCACTGACGCCAACATAAGAGTAGAAAGAAGAAATGGTGGTTTCCAATTATACGATCATGACAGTGATGGATACTATCGTTCTCAAGACCCATATGCAGGAAATGCTGATCTAGAGTATCGGATAGTCATCACTCTTGCAAACGATGATCAAATCAGGTCAGATTGGGATAAAATGCCTCAAAAAACTAATATTGAATTTACTAGTATTAGATCATTTCAAGAAAATGATCCTATAAATCAAGGTCAGCAAATCACTCTTTATTATCCAAAAGTGATCGCCATTGACTCTGCTGGTATTAGTAATTTTTATCGTTGGGTATTTTTCCGAGGAAGCCAACCTTATTCGACTACTGAATCCATTGTGCTTCAAGACGATCGCTTTTTCGATGGCAATCTCATTCCTAACACTTTTGACGAATTCAACTACACTAGAGAAGATAGTATGATTGTGAACCTACATTCTATATCAAATAGATCATTTGAATTTCTCACCTTACTCAAATCGCAAATCGCTACTCTTGGGACCTCCTCTATCACTATTCCTGCGACTGTTGACGGTAACTTTTCAAACTCCAATGAAGATGATAGAGTTTTGGGATATTTCGGAACAGCAGCTATCAGCTCAGACACCTTAATAGCAAGGTGATTTATCCCTGAAAATCTATTTATTATCGGCATCCAATAGGTAAAATATCTCTCATTTAAGAAAATAAATTTAATCATCAAGTAGAAAAAACCTATCTATCTTTGTATCATGGAATTTCTTGATGAAGATCTTCAAAAATACATAGAAGACCACTCTGAAAAAGAGTCTGATTTGCTCAAGCAAATAAATAGGGAAACACATTTACATGTCTTAAAGCCACGTATGCTTTCTGGACATCTCCAGGGAAGAGTTCTTTCAATGCTTGCTCACATGATCAATCCTAAAAATATTTTGGAGATAGGCACCTACACTGGTTATGCCACGTTATGTCTTGCAGAAGGGATTCAGACTGATGGTCAAGTGATTACAATAGACAACAACGAAGAGCTTTCCGTAAGAACAAAAAAATACTTTTCTAACTCTGACAAAAAGGATCAAATAGAAATGAAAGTGGGAAATGCCATAGACATCATCCCTACATTAAGCCAATCTTGGGATCTTGTATTCATAGATGCCGATAAGACAAACTACAGCGCATACTATGATTTAGTCATTGATCAGATGTCCACAAATGGATTTATCATAGCAGACAATGTGCTCTGGAGTGGTAAAGTAGCTGATCAGTCAAAACAAGATAAAGACACAGAGGCGATCAGAGAGTTTAATAAAAAAGTACATGATGATGATCGTGTACAGAACGTACTATTCCCAGTTAGGGATGGCTTAATGATACTTAGAAAAGTATGAAATTAGTTTCTATGAGGTCATTATTGATCATTGTGTTATGCTCCTTTTTGAGTATTGGCAATCTGACTTTTGCTCAAGAAGTTCCCAAAGAATTGATGATTGGAAATGTGAAACTACACATCAATGAAAGTGCTAGAAAGCAAATTCAAAAAGATGTAGACAGACTCACACGGAGCTCTACCTACTACAACATTCTTGTAGACAGGATGAATCTTTACTTTCCTTTCATTGAGCGTGAACATAAAAAAGCAGGCATTCCCAATGAGATTAAATTTTTATCCATCCAAGAAAGTGCTCTCATTTCTGATGCTGTCTCTTCTGCCAATGCCGTAGGATTCTGGCAGTTTAAAGACTTCACTGGTAGAGAAGTCGGGTTGAGAGTAGATAGAAAAGTGGACGAGCGTCTTAATATCGTTTCGGCATCAAAAGGATCTGGTAAATATTTCAATTCAAACAACTTTCAATTTGATCTTTGGCCATATGCAGTCATAGCCTACCAAGCTGGAGCTACTGGAGCAAAAGCACATACTAATAAAGCAAACCATGGAGCTAAGGAATTAAATATCACTCCCAAATCGTATTGGTATCTGAAAAAATTCATTGCACATGTCGTCGCATTTTCACCTGCCGTGGGAAGACCTCATTCAGAAAACATTTATTTAGATGAAATAACCAATGCGGGCGGTAAGACATTGGCGCAGATAGCCAGACAACAAAAAGTAGATTTAGAAGAGCTAAAAAAATATAATAAATGGCTTAAAAGCGGCACAGTTCCTACTGACAAAACCTATTCAGTTTTTATTCCAAAGGAAGGAAAAGCTCCACGCAGAAATTCTCCGAAGGAAGAAAAGGAAAAAGAGCGAAAAGAAGAACCTCCCTTGACTAGAATAACTGAGCCAATAGCAAAAGTTTATCCTTCAGAACTAACTCCTGGGCTTACCAATGCAGATAAGCCTACCATTATTACTCTAAATAGTATTCCATCCATTCTTGCAAAAGAGTACGATGATGTATTCACATTGTCTACTCGTGCGACATTAAGCGAAAGCAAATTCAGAAAATACAATGATCTAGGTGAGAAAGATCAATTAGTAACAGGAGAATTTTACTACATAAAAAAGAAAAAAGGCAAGTCAAAAATAGGCTATCATATTACACAATATGGTGAAAGTCTATGGAGTGTTTCTCAGCAGTATGGCATCAAACTATCGAAGCTGGTCAAGAAGAACAGAATGAGTATTATTGATGAATTAAAACCAGGCAGACTTCTTTGGCTAAAGAAAACAAGACCATCAAGTACAGAAATTGTTTATCATAAGATATCAGACCCTGTTATAACCAAGCCGGTAGTAAAGACTGTCGTCCAGCCAAAAAGAGAAATTAAAAAAGAACCTATAAAAGAGGAGATTATCCTAGAAGAAACAATTGAGGAAGAGGAAGAAGTGGCTCCTATTGTTGTTCCGATAGTTGATAGTTCAGCAGAATTCAAAAAAGTAAAAATTCATACAGTGGCTTCTGGAGAATCTCTTTGGAGTATAGCTAAAAAGTATGACCTCAAGATGGACGATCTTCTTCGTTGGAATGAACTCGAGAACCCTGATCAGATAAGCATTGGACAGAACATTCAAGTAAAGGCTCCTATCGCAGAAGCATCCGCTGGAAAGCAATTTGGCTCACACGTTGTACAACCAGGAGAAACAATGTATGCTCTTTCTCGAAAATACGGGATGACTGTAGATGAATTAATGGATTTGAACGACATGACAACTCCTGATCTATCCGTAGGTGACACTTTGAAAGTGTTTGAAAATTGAGACGTCTTGTGCCAGAAGAAGTCATCATCAAGTATTTTTTTAAGGCAGAACAAAAAACCTTACAGAAGTTATCCACATCTACTTTATTTAATTCTCAGCTCTTCTATTTTTGACATCCATTTTAAAAGATTAGTCAGAATAGCGAATGAGACACGAAGAACGAATAGCACAAGAGCTGAACGTAAACACTAGACAAGTAGATGCCACTGTTGGATTGTTAGATGAAGGCGCTACGGTACCTTTCATTTCCCGATATAGAAAAGAAGTGACAGGAAGTTTAGATGATTTACAAGTAGCTTCTGTTCGTGATCGTATGCAGCAATTAAGAGATTTAGATACTCGAAGAACTGCCATTCTCAAATCCATAAAAGAACAAGAAAAGCTCACTCCAGAGTTGGAAAAGAAGATCAACGAGGCACAGACCATGTCAGCTCTTGAAGACCTGTACCTTCCCTACAAACCAAAAAGAAAAACACGAGCCAGCATTGCCAAGGAAAAAGGACTTGAACCTTTGGCTATAAAATTGTTGGATCAAAATGCGTTTGACGTGCAATCAGAAGCATCAAAGTTTATTGATAATGAAAAGGGAGTAGAAGATCTAGATCAAGCATTGCAAGGAGCTAGAGATATTATCGCTGAGACAATCAATGAAAATGCAGAAGCGCGTCATAAAATTCGTGAGCTATTCATGCGCAAAGGATTAGTCTCATCCAAAGTACTGAAGAGCAAGGAAAAAGATCAGGACGCATCAAAATACAAAGACTACTTTGACTGGGATGAAGGAATTAGTAAAATTCCATCTCACCGCTTGCTAGCGATCCGTCGGGGTGAAAAGGAGGGTTTTTTAGCTATGAATATTGCTCCTGAAACAGAAGAAGCTATAGATGTCATCGAAAGACAATTTCTAAAATCCAACAATGAAGCTGGCGATGAAGTAAAAGCAGCAATCAAAGATTCTTACAAACGACTCATGAGCGTGAGTATTGAAACGGAAGTAAGAATGGAGAGCAAAAAGAAAGCGGATGAGGACGCTATTGTTGTTTTTGCTGAAAATCTTAAGCAGCTACTCATGTCAGCTCCATTAGGTCAGAAAGCTGTAATGGCAGTAGATCCTGGGTTCAGAACAGGCTGTAAAGTTGTTTGTCTAGATAAGCAAGGCAAACTGATGGAATTCACAGCAATTTATCCTAATGAACCACAGAAAGATATGGTACGTGCTGGCGAAACTATAAAGCACTTGGTTGAAAAACATAAAATAGAGGCCATTGCCATAGGAAATGGAACTGCCAGCAGGGAAACAGAATCATTTGTTAAGAAGTTAGGACTTCCTAAAGAGGTCATTGTTGCTATGGTCAATGAAAGTGGTGCTTCCATATACTCAGCATCAGAGGTAGCCAGAGACGAATTCCCTAATGAAGATGTGACTGTAAGAGGATCTGTTTCTATAGGCAGAAGAATGATGGATCCATTGGCAGAATTGGTAAAGATCGATGCTAAGTCTATTGGAGTTGGTCAGTACCAACATGATGTGGATCAGAACGCACTGAAGAAGTCATTAGATGATGTAGTGATGGGTTGTGTTAATAATGTGGGAGTAGAATTAAATACGGCAAGTAAGCAGCTCCTCACCTATGTATCCGGGTTGGGGCCTCAAATAGCTGAAAACATTGTGAATTTCAGAAACGAAAATGGCCCTTTCAAATCAAGAGCAGCATTAAAAAAAGTACCTCGTCTTGGAGATAAGGCGTTCGAACAAGCTGCTGGTTTTCTAAGAATTCAAGATGCTACGAACCCTTTAGACAGGAGTGCCGTCCATCCTGAAAGATATCAGACAGTAGAGCAAATGGCAAAAGATGCACAAGCTAGCGTACGCGAATTAATGTCAACAGCTGCATTGAGGAGTAAAATCAATCTAAATCAATACGTTTCT
>JBGCFL010000244.1:0-14914 GCA_045106975.1 Ekhidna sp.
GAGATAGCTCATTTCTATTGCCAACTTTCATGTCTTCACTGGCCACTCTTCAGGACAAGTTGAAGGTTTTTCAACTAAAACAGCGATTGCAAAAAAAAGATATCCATGAAATTTTTGAAAAGGAAGAGCAAACCACTCATACTTATTTGGAAAATCTAGGTTTTAGTTCTAAAGTGATCAATTCATTTTTCAAACCGTTTTTCAGTGGGATATTTCTTGAACCAGACTTAAAGACCTCTAGCAGAATGTTTGAGTTTGTTTACAAAATGTTTGGAGCAGGAACAGCGATGATTCCTAAATCAGGAATGGGGGCCATTCCACTTCAGTTGGCAGGATCTCTGGAAAAAAGTGAATTAAGACTTAATACGAAAGTGAGAAAAGTGACTAAGGGTAAAATACTTCTTGAAAATGGAGAGGAGTTATCCTCGGACTTTATCATTGTCGCCACAGATCCTAAAAATATTTTGGCCAATTACACTTCCAGTTTGAAATGGAAGAGTTGTGATAATCTATACTTTACCGTAAAGAAGAGATCTTATTCTAAGCCTATTATTGGTCTTAACACCAATCCATCATCATTAGTAAACAACATATTCTTTTCATCAAGTATTCTGATGAAGTCCAAAGGAAACGAAGAATTGTTATCTGTCACAGTGGTTAAAGACCATACATTGGCTGAAGAAGAATTAGTCAAGAGAGTAAAGGAGGAATTGACGAATGACTTTCAAATCAACGATGTGACTTTCTTAAAAAAGTACACTATTCCTCTATCGCTTCCTGATATCGATGATCTGAAAGATCATCGTGACGCAGGAGAGAGTCTTCTTACTGAAGGTATAGCTATCGCTGGAGATCATTTGTTGAATGGATCATTGAATGCCGCAATGCTGTCCGGTGAGAGGGCTGCTGAGATGGCAGATAGAGCACTCGCTGAAAGTGTTGTCCTTTCATAATTCTATTATTACTTAAAAAACAACCTACTACCATGATCCAACCAAAACCACCAGGATTTGATATTCATACCTACTCATTCACAGTAGAAATACCAGCTAAGAAAGAGTCGGTTTGGGAGTGGCTAAATGATCCTAAAACCTTTACTGACACACAAGTATGGCCTTATAAAGTAGAGTTTTACAGTCCAAGCACAGATATTCCAAATGGTTTCCATGAAGGAGTATTGACCAATCATACGGGACCACTCATCAACTTTGCCGGAGTATTGACAGAAATAAAAGAAGACTATCGCGACTTGCAATACTATTATGGTAGCTACGCTCTTAGTTTTAGGTTGGTTAGACCTTATCGATTAGAGTTCAGAACTGTTGAAAGCAATGCTGTTACGACCATCACTTGCACGATTAGTTCGTATGTGAAACCCTCTTTTTATAAGAAATGGGATAAGCTCAATAAGCTTTTCTGGAGAAGTTTTAAAAAATGGTCAAGGAAAAGCGTGCTGAAAATAGAAGCCGCGAGTATGTAGAAATGAGATATTTATTTTTATAAATTTTCTTTAGATTTCTTAAGAATGATCAGGCTCACTATCTTGCCAACCGAATGGAAAATTTTGTAGTATCGGCTCGTAAATACAGACCCCTCGGTTTCGAAGAGGTGGTTGGACAGGAGCATATTACAACTACTTTAGAAAATGCGATCGGTTCTAATCATTTGGGGCAGGCATTGTTGTTTTGTGGACCAAGAGGGGTAGGTAAAACTACATGTGCTAGAATATTAGCCAAAACGATCAATGAATTTGAGAGTGAGACAGGAGATAGCACAAACAACTTCAATATTTTTGAATTAGATGCTGCTTCTAATAACTCTGTGGAGGATATCAGGAATCTAATTGATCAAGTTCGATACCCACCGCAGCAAGGGAAGTATAAAGTCTATATCATAGATGAGGTTCACATGCTCTCTACACAGGCCTTCAATGCTTTTTTGAAGACACTAGAAGAGCCGCCTTCTTACGCCATATTTATACTGGCAACTACGGAAAAACACAAAGTAATCCCTACGATTCTTTCAAGGTGTCAGATTTATGATTTCAATAGAATTGAAATAGAAGACATTGTAAAGCAATTACAAAAGATTGCTGAGAAGGAAGGAGTAGATGCAGAAAAAGATGCCTTGCATCTGATCGCTCAGAAAGCAGATGGAGCCTTACGGGATGCACTGTCTATTTTTGATTTGATTACTACCTTTTCTTCGGATGGAAAGATTACTTACCAAGACACGATTAAGAATCTTCATATTCTTGATTATGATTATTACTTCAGATTGGTAGATGATTTACTTCAAGAAAACATGTCAAGCGCACTGTTGCTATTTGATGAAATCTTACGAAATGGATTTGAAGGAAACAACTTCTTAAACGGTCTACAGCAGCACTTAAGAAATTTATTGGTAGCAAAAGACAGTAAGACAATCACGTTGATTGAAGTGTCTGATAGCTTGAAATCAAAGTATGGAGAGCAAGCAGGAAAATGCAGCCCTTCATTTCTACTTTCAGCCATTAACTTGTCCAATCAGTTTGAGCTAAACTTTAAGCAAAGCAAAAATCAGCGATTGCATGTGGAGCTTTGTTTGATGAAGCTTGCGCACCTTCCAAGCGCACTGACTCTTTCTGCAAGCTCCTCTGATGACGGAGTAAAAAAAAAAGGTCACACGGTGACGTAGAGCAAAAAGCTGTACAAAGCACCGAGAAGAGTCATTCTTCACCTCCTCCAGCAACAGAGGCCACTCAGAAAACAGTCTATAACCCTGCAAGTGAGCAAAAAGTCACTCCAACAGCAACAGAAAACGTTACCGAAACGGTAGAAAAAACTGCTGAACCGGTCAACCCAGCGCTATCACCTAATACAAGCTCTGCTCCTAAGGAGACTCCTAGCATTTTTGGAAGAAAGAAAAAAGTAGAGAAGAGGGAGGAGGAAGCACCAAAGGCCTCAGCTATTCTTGATAAAAAGGAGGAAGATTTTTCAGAAGAAGACTTGTTATCAGTTTGGAAAAATTTCCTTGGCCAGCGACAAAAGTCTGGGGATACAGACAAATTGATAATGGGCAGAAATGTCAAGAAAGGAGAGGATTACGACATCATTATCACGCTGAGTAGCCAACTAGAAGGGAGCTTTCTTGATAAGTTTGAAACAGAACTCATCCAATACATACGAACCGAACTTAAGAATGATCACATTTCACTTAAGCGAGACATAGCTCAGTTGGCAGAAGTAAATAAGCTCTACACGAGCAAAGACATCTATGAGCATATGATAGAAAAGAATCCAGCACTTAAGGATTTGAAAGATCGTTTAGGTCTCGATTTCGATTATTGAAGGGGATAGGCTTAAGAACTTTGTCTTTCTATTAAATGGGTATCCAAAATAATCTGTCTAGACCCAAAGGTAAAATCGGGATTTTTTTTCTTAAGCTCAATATCTTCTATTAAGAGCTTTGCCGCTGTTTCTCCAATTTCGTAACCAGGTTGATGTATGGTCGAAAGAGGAGGTTGAGAAATTTGAGCAATTTGCGAATCACTAAATCCGACAATCTTGATTGCTTGAGGTACTTTGATGCCTGCATCGGTTATTGCATTCATGGCTCCAACACCTACTTGATCGGTGACAGTAAAGATCCCATCGGGTGGATTTTCAAGACCAATGAACTCCTTTCCAAATTGATACCCTTCCTCATATGTTACGTTTGCACATTCTTTGACTAGTAAAGGATCGAATGGTATACTGTAATCGCTTAATGCTTTCTTATAACCTTCGAATCGTCCTATCGAATTGAGTGGATTTTTAGGCCCTTTTATGTGAGCTATTCTTTTACAATTTTTCTTTATCAGATGCTCAGTGGCTTCATAACCTCCTTGACTGTCATCAATGGTGATTTTATTGCAGTTGAATTGATTATCTACCTTGTCAAACATGACTAAAGGAATTTCATAGTCCTGAAAGACTTTGAAATGTTTAGCATTTTTAGTTTCGTTAGCAAGAGAGACCAAAACACCATCTACTTTGGTTCCAAAAAGCAGATTAATCTGTTTTTTTTCCATCTCTATGCTATTGTTGGATAGTGTAATAAGAAGCCGGTATCCTTTCTCTTCGGTATAATTCATAATCCCCTTTATCACATTAGAGAAAAAGAAGTGAACTATTTCTGGGATGATTAGCCCAATGGTACTAGAACCTTTACCTCGCAAAGCCATCGCTTGTGAATCTGGTAGGTAATTTAATTTCTTGGCCAGTTTATTTACTTTCTTTTTAGTGTCTTCACTTATATCAGGGTAGTCCTTTAGCGCTTTTGAAACTGTAGTGACGGTAATTCCTAGTTTTTCAGCGATATCCTTGAGTGTAGTTCGGTGCTTTGCCATGTCTTAAATGAGAAGATAGGTCTAAAATATGTATTCTTTATTTAGAATTATTCTAAATTATAATTTATTTTTTTAACGATAAGGATAACGTTAACGTTTTCGCTCACACACAATGTTTTTATCTATTGTGAGACATCACCCGGTAATATAATTTTTCAAAAATTTTCAAAATAATAACTCTTATTTATGAATTTTTAAATGATGATCCTATTTTGATTCAACTGGTTTAAAAATTCATATTGCTAAATCGAAAAATGAAACGTTATGAAAACACTATTACAAATTAAAGCTGTCAAGTCGCTCATCAGAGTGGTTTCGTTGATGGTAATTTCTTTGGTGTCCATTGCTGGCACATTCGCACAAACAAGTATTTCTGGAACTATTACTGATGAAAATGGTGATGGTATCCCTGGAGTTACAGTTGTCATTCAGGGCACATCTCAGGGAAATATTTCTGATTTAGAAGGTAAGTATGAAATTAGTACGAACCTAACTGGGGATTACATATTAAGTGTATCCTATATAGGTTATAAAAGGATAATGAAAAATATATCCTTAGGATCGGGTTCAGTTGCTGAAAGTTTTCAGTTGGAACTAGATATGATAGGCTTGGATGAAGTGGTTGTTACAGGAGTGGTCAACCCAAAATCTAAATTGGAGTCCAGTGTTTCGGTGACCACCCTTAGTCCTAAAACAATAGCCCAATCAGCTCCAAGAACTACTGCTGAAATCTTTAGAGCCATACCTGGTATTAAAGCGGAGGCATCTGCTGGCGATGGTAATACAAACATTACGGTGCGTGGTGTACCTATTTCAGCTGGAGGGTCAAGATATCTACAACTTCAAGAAGATGGTTTACCAGTAATGCTTTATGGAGATATTGCATTTAATACACAGGATCAGTATATAAGAGCTGATCAAACAATTGCCAGAATAGAAGCGATCAGAGGGGGCTCTGCTGCTACAACCACAAGTAATGGGCCTGCAGGTATTATCAACTTCATTTCGAAGAATGGTAGTGTTGAAGGAGGAAGTGTTGGTACATCATTCGGAGTGAACTACAATTCTATGAGAACTGATTTTGAGTACGGATCTCCGATTGGAAACAATACATCTTTTCACATTGGTGGTTTTTTCAGACAGGGAGAAGGTCCGCGACAGGCAAATCATACGGTAAATCAGGGAGGTCAAATCAAGGCTAATCTGACTAAATATTTTGATAAAGGAATGGCGAGAGTGTATTACAAAATGCTGAATGATAGAACTGCCGCTTATATGCCCATGCCTATCCAAGTTTCAGGCACAAATGCAGATCCTACTTGGGAATCTGTAGATGGTTTTGATGCCGTTTCTAATGGTCTTCAAACTCCATTCTTTCAACAAAATTTCGGGTTAGGTCCTGATGGAAATGCAAGAAACGTAGATCTTACAGATGGTATTCATACTAATTCTCATGCCATAGGCGCTTACCTTGAATTTGACTTGCCGAATGATTGGACCATCTCTAGTAATTCAAGAATGGCGTTTAATGGAGGTCGATTTGTGGCTCCTTTTACTGCTGAGGTTGGGACAACTGCAAACATTGTTGAGCCTATTCTTCAAGCAAATGGAGACACTACAGCAACGGGCGCAGCTTTGCCATATACTCTTAATAGAGTAGCTAATGGAAGTACTTTCAATGATACTTCAAATGGATTGCTTCAGCGGATTCATTTATTTGATGTGGAACTTGAGAACTTTAACAATTTCATGAGTGATACTCAACTAAAAAAATCATTTGGTAACGTTGGTGTTACATTTGGATTGTTCAAATCTTATCAGAACATTGAGATGTCATGGTTGTGGAACACTTACTTGATGGAAGTACAACAAAATGCTGATTTAGTAAATATCAATTCTAATGGAGCTAATGTAACTGATAATGGATTGGTGAATCATGGAGTGCCACTTTGGGGTAATTGCTGTACTGGCAAATACAATACGAACTATGATGTAACGGCTCCTTATGTAAGTGCTTCATTCGAGGTTTCAAGCGATTTTAACGTAGATGCGAGTTTGAGATATGATAAAGTAAGAGTAGGTGGTCTGGTGACTCCAAGTCAGCAAGTTGCAAATATGGATGTGAATGGAAATGGAGTAATAGATGCACCGGAAAGAAGTGTATCACGCGTAGACAATGCAAATGCAAAAGTGGTAAAATACAGTTATGATTATTGGAGTTACTCTTTAGGTGGTAACTACAAACTTTCAGATGACAATGCAGTATTTGGTCGATTAAGCCAAGGATATGTTGGGAATGGAGAGCGAGCTACATGGCATCAGGGTGGTCCTTATTTAGAAAATGGAGCACCAAAGAATTCATTATTTCAGGCAGAGGCAGGCTATAAGCAGCGATTTACAAACGGAGGTCTATTCGTTACAGGTTTCTACGCTAAAACCGAAGAAGAGGCTGGCGTAGAGGCTACAACTCAGAATGTGTTAAGTAATGACTACAGATCATTTGGTGTAGAGGTCGAAGGAAACTTCCGATTCAATGCATTGGATTTCAGAAGTGCTATTACTTATGTGAATGCTGAGATTGTAGACAATGATGGAAATAACAATATTGGTAACGCACCTAGACGTCAGCCTGCTTTACAATACAATCTATTGCCTTCTTATAATTTCGATGGAGGTCATTCAATTGGCCTTAGCATAATGGGACAAACCAAAGCCTATGCTCAGGATAACAATGAGCTTGTGATGCCAGGATACGCTATAGTCAATGCATACGTTGCAGCCCAGCTTTCTAAAGGACTTGTCTTCTCTTTAAATGCCAATAACTTGACTAATACTATTGGTATTACTGAATCAGAAGAAGGGTCAATCGTAGAAGGGAGTACAAATTACATACGAGCTAGATCCATTGCAGGAAGGTCAATAGTTGCGAGTCTAAATTTGACTTTTTAATCGGTAGGCTGATAAACAAATGAGGGTGATCTGAAAAGGTCACCTTTTTTTACCAAATGGAAAATAAAGTTCAACTTATATCCTATGCCAATCGGTTTGGTGAGAAAGATATTTCATCGTTTCATGAGTTTCTGAAAAAGGAATTGAAAGGGAAGGTGGAAGGTGTTCACTTACTTCCTTTTTTCTATCCTATTGACGGAGCTGATGCTGGGTATGACCCTCATGATAATAGAGTGGTAGACCATCGCATTGGTGATTGGGATGCAGTAAGAAAATTGTCAGGCGATTTTCCAACGACTGTTGACCTCATCATCAATCATATTTCGGATAAGTCCAGTGAGTTTCAAGACGTATTGAAAAAGGGATCAGCATCTGATTATTACGAGTTATTTCTGACAAAGGAAAAGGTCTTTGATGGACTAGCCAATGAAGAGGATGTAAACAAGATTTACCGTCCTCGTCCTAATAGACCCTTCTCATTAAGACAACTTGAAAGTGGAGAAAAGGTCGAATTTTGGACTACTTTTAGTCACAAACAGATTGATATTGATGTTCATTCTTCTAAAGGGAAGCAATATATCAATTCTGTATTGGAAGTTTTTTCAGAAAACGGTATAAAAACCATTCGATTGGATGCGGTAGGATATTCAATTAAGAAGGCAGGAACCTCTTGTTTTATGATTCCTGAGACGTACATTTTCATACAAGAAGTAGTTCAGAAAGCACACCAGCATGGAATCGAGGTATTGGTAGAAGTGCATGCACACCATAAGGAGCAAATAAAGATTTCGGAGCATACAGACTATGTTTATGATTTTGCACTGCCACCGCTGGTGCTGCATAGTCTTTTTTCCAGTGATTTTTCTCGATTAAAACATTGGCTTTCTATAAGTCCAAGAAATTGCATTACTGTGTTAGATACCCATGATGGCATAGGTGTGATGGATGCCGCACCAAGTGATGGAGAAGCTGGATTGCTAACGAATGAGGAGTTGAATGAGCTCGTAGAAACTATTCATAATAATTCAAAAGGAGAGAGCAAAAAAGCCACCGGAGCAGCTGCATCAAACCTTGATTTATATCAAGTAAATTGTACTTATTATGATGCTTTGGGTAAAAATGACTTAAAGTATATAATGGCGCGAGCTATCCAATTTTTTGTGCCGGGTGTTCCTCAAGTGTATTACGGAGGACTCATTGCGCATGAAAATGATATGCAGCTCCTAGAACATACTAATATTGGGCGAGATATCAACAGGCCACATCTCTCTTATGATTGCATAAAGCAAAAGATAGAACAACCAGTGGTAAAGAACCTATTGGAACTTATGGAACTCAGAAATTCCCATCCATCATTTCAGGGTTCATTTACACTTCATAACACAGATGAGTCACTTTTAAAGATCCGATGGGAAAAAGATCAATATTATTCTGAGTTGTTGGTGGATTTAGAGAATGGAAAGATGGAAATTGAGTTTGGAGAAAATGATACCAACGAAAAATTGAGATATGAATAGGTTTCAAGGATTGAAAAAGCCAAAATTGAATTTCTGGCAGATATGGAATATGAATGTTGGTTTCTTCGGCATTCAATTCAGTTTTGGTTTGCAGCAAACTGCCATCAATCCAATTTTTTCTTTTTTGGGAGCAGACCATGCAGATTTACCACTACTAAACCTTGCAGGACCTGTCACGGGCTTGATTATTCAGCCAATAATAGGTGCGATTTCTGATAAAACTTGGATTCCAAAATGGGGAAGGCGAAAACCTTTCTTCATGATTGGAGCAATCATTGCCAGTTTGTGCTTGTTTATTTTTCCTTATAGTTCAGAGCTATGGTTTGCCGTAGGTTTATTGTGGATTCTGGATGTAGGTAATAATACAGCCATGGAGCCTTACAGAGCTTTTATTGGGGACAAATTGCCAGATGAGCAATTAACTTATGGTTTCCAAATGCAAAGTCTATTTGTTGGCGCAGGAATCACTCTAGCTAACTTTTCTATCTTTTTATTTCAAGACTGGTTCAGTAGTCCATCAATTAGTGCTAGCCTATGCGATCCCACAAGTGGAGAGATTTCTTCAATCCCTTCTTGGGTATATTATTCATTTTTTCTTGGTGCCATTGCTTCCATTGGGACCATTGTATGGTCGGTAATAAAGACACAAGAAATAACCCCATCTGATCAAGAACTAGCTGAATTGGCACAACATAAAAACAAGCCTTTTTTTACTAGAGTTGCTGAACCTTTCAAAGAAATAGCTGTAGCCATAGGCGATATGCCAAAATTGTTGAAGACACTCTCTTTAGTGTACCTTTTCCAATGGTATGCGCTTTTTATTTATTGGCAATTCATTACGCCAATGTTAAGAATAAGTTTGTTTGGAATCAGTAATGAGGATATGGTTCGGTTTGATGCTATAAAAGAGACTTGCTTAGCAGGAGGAGATGTCATTCCAGCGGATCTTGATTTTGCTGAAAATATTCAAAATATGTCTGAGCAGGCCCTAGCGCAAACTGGGCTAATGAATGGTACTTACAATTTGGTAACTATGTTGGTAGCGTTGGCTCTTGTGCCTATTGCATCCAAATTTGGAAATAAAATAGTGTATGTTTTTAGTCTATTTATGACGGGTATTGCCATGTTCTTGTTGCCTTATATTCAAGATCAGTGGATGCTTCTCGCGCCAATGATATTGCTTGGCATTGGATGGGCTACCATGATGGGGGTGCCTTATTCCATGGTGTCTAAAGTGATTCCACAAGAAAGGAGGGGTGTCTACATGGGCATTGTAAATATGATGATTGTCATTCCGATGTTCATTCAAACTTTATCTTTTGGTCCTATTATTAAATACGTCTTAAATGACAACCCAGTTAATGCGATTCTCTTTGCAGGAGTTGCATTTATAATCGCTGGATTCTTGGCATTAAGACTTAATGTTTCAAATCAACAGTTATCAGAATGAAAAAGATTATTTTCTTCATTGTTTTAATAGTGTCTCTTGGCTTTAAAGGCCATCAAACAACTACTGATGTTGCCATTTACGGAAGCAATTCATGTGATCACTGTATTAATCTAAAAAAGGCATTGGATAGTGCTCAAATAGAATACCGGTTTTATGACATTGAGATTGATCAAGCGAAGGAGAATGAAATGGTTTCATTATTGAATAAGTATAGAAGAGGGGGGCACGTCACTTTTCCTGTTGCTGAAATAAACGGTAAACAGCTATTAATAGGAGCAAACTATAAGTTAATAACTGAGGCACTAAAGAAAACGAGCAATGAAGGCCATTAGTTATGGTGAAATTCTTTGGGACATCATTGATGGCAATGCCCATATTGGTGGCGCACCTTTGAATTTTTCAGCGCATTTGGCTCAACTAGGTAATCAGCCATCCATCATTTCTGCGATAGGGAATGATGAGCTTGGAGTAGAAGCTTTGAGTAAGCTTAGAGGGCTATCTGTAAGTACTCATTTGGTTCAAATCTCTGATAAAAAGCCAACGGGGACAGTCAAAGTGTCTTTGAATAATGGACAGCCTCAATACGATATCGTAACTGATGTTGCATATGATCATACAGCGTTTGATTTAATCAATCCTGCATTACTTGCAGGGTTTGATATTTTGTATTTTGGGACGCTTATTCAGCGGAGTGAAAAAAGCAGAAATACCTTGTATAGATTGCTTGAAAAATATTCATTTACGCACATATTCTGTGATTTGAATCTGAGAGAAGGTTGTTACGATGCTGTGAGTATAAAAACCACAATTCAGTACTGCACTATACTCAAACTTAATGACGAGGAAGTGATTGAAGTGTCTAGACTCATGTTTGGAGTGTCACTAAGTTTTTCTGATTTCTGGAAGAGCATAAAAGTTCAGTTTCCATCTGTGGAAGTCATGGTGATCACAAAAGGAAAGGACGGTTGTACAGCGTACACAGGCATAGAGGAAGTAAATGTTTCTTCCGAGCCATGTGTGGTCAAAGATACTATAGGTGCAGGTGATGCCTTTTCTGCTACTTTCTTAACCGCTTTTTTAAAGGGGGATGATCTAGAGATTGCCTTGAAAAAAGCCAATAAAGTAGGGTCTTTTGTAGCATCAAATGAAGGAGCTATTCCTACTTTTCCAAATGACTTACTTAACGCAATAAAGCTGTAATTTTTAAGAAAAGTCTTTTAAAGAAAATACAGCCTTGCAGGATTTCAAAGATCGATTAGGTTTCGATTTTGATTATTAGAAAATCCACTCATAACATTATACTACTCCTAATAATGATTGAATAAGTAAATCATTCTATGATGTTTATCTTCATCACCTAAACCTAAACGATGATGAAAAAGCAACTGACTTATATTCTATCTTTTTTAATTGCATTTATTTCTTTGGCACAGCCCCAAGTAGTAGATACCGAGCGTTTCGATTTTGAGACCAGTCTTCAAAAGGATGATAATATACCTTCTCCTAAAGATCATTTAGGCTATGAATTGGGTGAGAGTTTTACAGGCTATGCACACATAGTAGAGTATTACAAAAAGCTAGCTGAGTCATCACCACGGGTTTTGTATAATGAGTACGGAAAGACGTATGAAGATCGACCTTTGATCAATATTGTCATTTCTTCTGAAGAGAACATTGCTAATATTGATCAGCTTCAAGAGGATCATATGAAGTTGACTACAGCCTCTGCTAGTGAAGCTTCGTCCATCATAGAAAATCAACCTGTTTTCACTTCCTTTTCTTACAATATTCATGGAAACGAAGCTTCCTCATCAGAGGCTGCCATGCAAGTAGCTTATCGGATGGCATCAGCAACAGATCAGGAAACGTTAGACATTTTAAAAAACTCTGTCATCATTATGTACATCTGTATTAATCCCGATGGAAGAGACAGATACGTGTATTGGTACAAGTCCATGAAAAGGATAAAAGCGCCGGGATTCGAGCCTGCTGATATGGAACACTTTGAAGGTTGGCCAGGAGGCAGAACCAATCACTATTGGTTTGACTTGAACAGAGATTGGATTTGGGGGGTACACCCAGAGTCTAGAGGGCATACGGGAGAGTATCAAAAATGGATGCCGCAAGTACATGTGGATTACCATGAGCAGGGATACAATTCCAACTATTTTACCATGCCTGGTACAACGCCACGAAATAAACTACTTCCAGATAGCTATGAAAACTGGAGTAAAGTGTTTGGAGATGCGAACGTCGCTGAGTTTGATAAACATCAAATTAACTATTTCACTAGAGATGCTTTTGATTTTTTCTACCCAGGATATGGCTCTAGCTGGCCAAGTGTGATGGGAGCCATTGGTATGCTGACGGAACAAGGAGGTCACTCTGCTGGAGGTAGAATAGTAGAAACCAATGATGGATATCACTTGACATTACGTCAGCGCGTTTTTGATCATTATACCACATCTGTGGCGACTATTAAAGCGTCCGCTGAAAACAAGAAAGAGCTGCTTCAATACAGTTTTGATGCTTGGCAACCATCTAAAAGTAAAACGAATACAAAAGCCTATTTCTTCTCTGATAAGGAAATGTACAGTGATGAAGTAGTGAGAGTATTGAAGAGAAATGGTGTAAAAGTGTACCAAGCAAAGGGAGGATTTCAAGTAGCTGCTGCTAAAAATTACAGAACAGGAACTGTTGAAAAGAAGAGCTTTAAAGAAGGGGCATATATCGTTCCTACTAATCAGTCGAGAGCATTGTTTATCAATAGTATCATGGAACGAAACATGAGCATTGAAGACTCTGTGATGTACGATATGGCTACATGGTCTGCACCAATCGCTTACAATTTGGAGGCATGGTCATCTAATAGTAATATCAATGTGAATATGGTAGAGGTGATGGATATGCCAACTGCCAAAATGGGAGTAACTATGGTAGGAGAGAACAAGCCAGCGCAGTATGCTTATGTGGTGGACTGGTCTCAGCGAGATGCGCCAAAAGCACTAGCTAAGCTGTGGGAAAAGAAGTACAACATACGATCAGCAGAAGAACCTTTCGGTGATGGGGATAATCTATTTCCAGCGGGGACATTGGTTATTTTGAAGGGTAGAAATAGAGAGAAAGAAGCGATGATTGATGCTGATATGAAAGCCATTGCCAATGAAGCTGGAGTAGTTATCCATGGATATCATTCGGGTAGAATGACGGTAGGAATGGATTTAGCCAACTCTTCTAACAGGCCTATAAAACAACCGAAAGTAGCGATGATGGTAGATCCGCCGTTTAGCTCATACACTGGAGGACAGATTTACTTCTTGTTTGATTGGTTAACAGAACTGCCTATACAGCGAATCAGAACAACAGCTTTAGAGCAGACAAGTCTTCCAAAACAAGGTTTCAGATTTGGCGGTGCAGATTTAAAAGATTTTGATGTGCTGATTTTACCAGGAGGAGGAAATGCGCTCAAGACGCTTTTTGGGGAGAAACAACAACAGCAAATAAAAGATTGGATTATGAATGGGGGAACACTTGTGGCTACAGAAAGTGCTGCAGGATTTTTCACAAAGAAGAACTCCAAAATATCGGAAGTGGAGATGAAGAAGGCTCCAAAAGATAGTAGCCAAGCATTGGCTTATTTGAAGTTTGATCAGCGTGAAGACTACTTCGGTAAGCGTAGGATTCCAGGATCTGCATTGAATTCTAAGATAGACATTACTAATCCTCTAGCGTTTGGGCTGAAAGAAGATCTATACAGCTTGAAATTTGGCAACAATGGATTAGTTCCTTCTGGGAAATTTCAAACGGTAGGGCATTATGAAAAAGAGGCGAGTAAACTGTTGGTAGCCGGCTATGCTTCCGAGGAAAATTTAGATCATTTGAAGGGTTTAGCCTTCGCTGGAGTAGCGAATATGGGACGAGGGAAAATTGTCTATTTTGTAGACAACACGCAGTACAGAATGTTCTGGATGGGGCCGTCCAGGATGATGCAAAATGCAGTGATGATCTTGCCTGGGTTTTAGTAATTCAGCAAAATTCTTTGAATTGAATGGAATATCCTTTTATGCGGATGCTGAAATATTTACCATGACTTTGTAGGGGTAACTTAATGATGTAGTATTATATAAGTAACGTATTGGTTTTGTGGAAACGTAAAAAATGAAAACCTTTATGCTTTAAAAACAGTATATATAATATACCAACAATTTAAATTACTTCACATGATATTCTCATCGCCAGCTTTAAAAATCAAAGTTATAAATGATAGCAACTTAGGATTTAGATCACTTCATTTCAAATTTTTAGGTAAGTTCACTAGAGATGCTTCTGTAGCTGGATCATCGAAATGGGCTGAGTTTATGGATGAAAACTCAGAAGAACAATTTGAATTTGTTTGGGACTGTATAGAAATGAATGGATTCGAAATTGCAGCGCGTACAGAGTGGTATAAAACAATAAAAATGTACAAGGATCGGATGAGAAAAGTTCAAGTAATCTCAAATAATATTATGATTAGAAGTGCGGCAAAAGTGATGTTGCAGTTTTTCAATGTACCAAGCGATATAATAAGGTCAAAAGAGCCTGTAGTTTGATTTAAGATATAAAAGGAAATTTTTAAAACGAAGAAAG
>JBGCFL010000245.1:0-4058 GCA_045106975.1 Ekhidna sp.
AATCAAAATATTCCATTGTTTTCATTTCGGAAACGCAATCTTTTCAAATGAATATTGATGGAAACCGAAAAGAAAACTATACTTGCGTCAGAAAGGAAGTATTCTTTCTTTCTATAGCTGGTTGAAAAGATCTTGTGGGGCGCAGGCCCCACAATGATCAATTTCAGTTTAGCAACCACAGATTGTTAATTCACTTTCCTGAAGCCTCTACTTTATCTTCATCCGCCGTTATTCTCTCTTCTCTATTAGCGATTTCCCATCCTGTATGAAATACCAATCTTGCAATCTTTTGAATCGCATTAAAATCAATTTTCTCTACCGTATCTGTTGGCTTGTGGTAATCCTCATGTACACCATTGAAATAGAAAATAATTGGAACATTATTTTTAGCGAAATTGTAATGATCTGATCTATAGTAAAATCTATTCGGATCGTTTTCATCATTGTAAGTGTAGTCCAGCTCTAAATTAGAGTAGGTCTTATTCATCTCCTCAGATAGATTATGAAGGTCATCAGATAACTTGTCTGAACCTATAAGATAGATGTAATCTGGATTGTCTTTGTGGGCTTCATCAATTCTGCCAACCATGTCCACATTTAAATTGACAACTGTGTTTTCTAAAGGAAAAATTGGGTCATTATCAGTATAATACTGAGAACCTAATAAGCCTTTTTCTTCACCTGTCACGGTCATGAAAAGGATACTTCTTTTTGGTCCTTTCTTCTTTTTTGCAGCTGCTGAGAAAGCTTCAGCTAGCTCTAGAACTGTTACAGTTCCAGATCCATCATCATTAGCTCCATTGTTTATTTCACCATCAGTAATGCCTATGTGATCATAATGTGAGGTAATAACTACAATTTCATCAGGCTTTTCAGTTCCCTTCAAGAAGCCAAGAACGTTCTCGGTTCCAACAGGCTTATCCAAATAATCTGCGTTGAAGATGATTTGTGCTTTTTCACCAGCAGAAATTTGATCAAATTCTTTGCCGTACATCCAAGATGTCAATTTCGTATCAACAATGATCATTTTATCACTGTCAGCATCTCTCTTTTTTAGACCTAACCTAGCTCTTTTTAGGAATGGTCCGAACCTTGTTAATGTTGAATTGAATTCATCAGGATTAGTTACTGCAACTATGAATCCTTTAGCACCAACTTCTTTAGCAGCATTGATTCTATCTTGAATTCCCCCTAGTCTCTCCACTGTGTAGATGACATATGATCCTTCGTAACTACTAATCATTTCATCTTTATCATCAGCCATTACTAAATTGATGTATTCTTCACCGGAAGTTTCCGCACTCGAATAATAGATGAAGTCTTCGAATACCATTTTCTTATCATCTTCTTTTCGGAAGTAAGAAGTATTTATTGAAGATTCAGTGAGATCAAATTTCTGATAGTAAGAGCCATCAACAGGAGCTTCTAGGCCAAGTGATTTGAAATGATCAGCAATGTATTTTGCTGCCATCTTTTGACCCTTTTTCCCAGTCTCTCTTCCTTCATATTCATCAGAAGCTATAATGGAAAGGTGTGCTTTTAGATCTTCAGCAAGAATAGTCTTTGCATACTTTGTTGCCTGTTTATCTTGAGCTGTAAGCCCAAAAGCAACGAGGATACCAAATAGGTAAATAATTTTTTTCATTTGTAAAGTGTTTAATTCCTGATAATATGCATGAAAAGAGCGTTTTCTCAGTGTATGACAAAGCTCATTTTAAACCTCAAAACTAAATAAATTTTGATCCGACAAAACCAAGTAATTACACCAATGGTTATGGTAGTAAATCCTTTCTGAACTGAAAGGACTATCGTAAGTTTGCAACCTTAAAATATCATTGATAATACACCCCGATATGAATATTAATCTGAATGATCGAGTAGCTTTTGAAAGACGTCACAATGGACCAGATCAAGAGCAAATTGATGAAATGATAAAAGCCATTGGCGTCAAATCATTAGAAGAGTTAATTGATCAAACGATTCCAGCACCCATTAGGAAAAAGGAAGAATTGGATTTGCCAGAAGCTTTGAATGAGTTCGAATACTTGAACCACATGAAGAAGGTGGCTTCTAAGAACAGAGTTTTCAATTCTTTCATTGGTCAAGGCTATTATAACTGTGTAGTCCCTACAGTTATTCAGAGAAATATTTTGGAAAATCCAGGTTGGTACACAGCTTACACTCCATATCAGGCCGAAATCGCTCAAGGCCGATTAGAAGCTTTGATCAATTTCCAGACTATGGTCATAGACTTGACAGGTATGGAAATAGCAAACGCATCGCTACTTGATGAAGCCACTGCAGCGGCAGAGGCCATGTGTATGTTATACGGCATCAAAAAAGGGGATAAAAAATCAGCGAGTAAATTTTTAGTAGATAAAGAGGTATTCCCTCAGACACTAGATGTTCTAAAAACAAGAGCAGTGCCTTTTGGTATTGAATTGGAAATAGTAGATCTACCAAATGCAGATGTAACGGCAAATGATGTTTTCGGAATATTCTTCCAATACCCTAACAACTCGGGAGGGATTCGTGATTGGTCAGCATTGGTAGCAGCAGCAAAAGAGAACGGTGTATTCTCAGCATGCGCTACAGATTTGTTATCACTTACATTGTTGACGGCTCCTGGTGATTGGGGTACAGACGTAGTAGTTGGAACATCTCAGCGTTTTGGTGTACCAATGGGGTATGGAGGACCTCATGCAGCTTTCTTTGCGACACGTGAAGCTTACAAAAGAGCAATTCCAGGAAGAATAATAGGAGCCTCTAAAGACGCTCACGGGAATAAGGCATACAGAATGGCGCTTCAAACAAGAGAGCAGCATATCAAAAGAGAAAGAGCAACATCTAACATCTGTACCGCGCAAGTATTGCTAGCTATCATGGCAGGTATGTATGCAGTTTATCATGGAGCAAAAGGCTTGAAACAAATTGCTGCCCGAGTACACGGATTAGCTAAAGAAACTGCAGTGGCTATTGCTCAGTTTGGGTTTGAAAATCAAAATATATACTTCTTCGATACGATTAAGATTCCTTTGACAGCAGAACAAATGGTGCAGCTAAAGACACTAAGCGAGGAACTGGAGATGAACTTCAGATTTTTCGATGATGGTGTTGGAGTCTCTTTTGATGAATCGCATACAGTTGATGATGCAAATGAGGTAGTAAAGCTATTTGCCCGTTTAGGAGATGCTTTTTACGCTACTATTAATGAAGAGTTTGAAGTGGAATACCCATCATCTCTTATGCGCTCTTCAGCTTATTTGGAACATGAAGTTTTCAATCAGTTTCATTCTGAGCATGAGTTGCTGAGATACATGAAAAGATTGGAGAACAAAGATCTTTCGTTAGTTCACTCCATGATTTCTTTAGGATCATGTACTATGAAGCTCAACGCTACAACGGAAATGATACCTGTTACTTGGCCTGAATTTGGAAACATTCATCCATTTGCACCAAAGGATCAAGCTGCAGGATACAGAATTATGATCAATGAATTGCATGATTGGTTGGTAGATATTACAGGGTTTCATTCTGTTTCTTTTCAACCGAACTCAGGAGCGCAGGGAGAGTATGCAGGTTTGATGGTCATTAAATCATATCTGGAGGGAATTGGTCAACCGAACAGAAATGTCGCGATTATTCCATCTTCTGCTCATGGGACTAACCCTGCCAGTGCTATTATGTCTGGTATGAAAGTGGTAATAGTGAAATGTGATGAGAATGGGAACATTGATTTACATGACTTGAAGGAAAAAGCAGAAGCACACAAAGATGATTTGGCGGCTTTAATGGTTACTTATCCTTCTACACATGGTGTATTTGAAGAATCAATTCTGGAAATCTGTAGTATTATCCATAATCATGGTGGACAAGTATATATGGATGGCGCCAACATGAATGCGCAGGTAGGATTGACTTCTCCTGGTATTATTGGTGCTGATGTATGTCACTTGAATTTACATAAGACTTTCTGTATTCCTCACGGTGGAGGTGGGCCTGGCATGGGGCCAATTGGTGTAGCAGAGCACTTAACTCCTTATCTCCCAGGTCATATA
>JBGCFL010000025.1:0-18530 GCA_045106975.1 Ekhidna sp.
TATTACTAAGTGGTTTTTATACAAATGATGTTTCTGATTTGGAAGCCGAAGCTAAAAAATGGGGCCTCTCAAAAGTGAAAGAAACTGATAAAGACAATTGGGCAATGATGGCTCTGACTAAACAAGAAGTCTAAAACTATCGTCTTATTGCCTGTAGACTGTTTGCTATGCAATATCTTTAAGCTCTTATGCGCGCTCTAAAATTATATTTTATCTTATTACTATTGTCTACTCAGGCAATATTGGCGCAACGCTTTTCGGAAGATAAAGCAGAATTCCGAACTCAAGTTCTTTCCAAACTCAAGGGAATGGGTTCAGAGTCAGGCCACAAAATTGCCTACGACTTTC
Source organism: Ekhidna sp. (assembly GCA_045106975.1). Lineage (GTDB taxonomy): Bacteria > Bacteroidota > Bacteroidia > Cytophagales > Cyclobacteriaceae > Ekhidna. Next base: position 349 of record JBGCFL010000025.1, read on the forward strand.
AGAATGCTTGGAATGGAAAGTTCACAGCAGCGCAGCAAGATAAAATTCATCAGATCGCTTTAACCATGCAAAAAAAGGGATTCAAATTTTATCCCTCTTTCTACCACTACTTCAGTTACCTCACTTACTCTGTTACTCAAGAAAGCCTTCAAAGGAATGAATTAGACAGTGTTTTACTCATCAATGAACAAGTCATTCAGACTCTTTCCAAAAGAGAGTATCAAGAATTTATTTTCGGCTTAAATATATTTTTTGCAAGACGCTATTTGAGTTTTGATAAAAACCTTTCGGTCATGGCGTCTGAGGGAACTTATGGTTTCAAGCTCTTAGACGAATTCATTCCTGTTCAAGAAGAAGAGTATGTTGAAGATACCTCGTCCTTCATTACAGAAGAACAAATTGCAGCAATAGAAGAAAATACTGAAGATGCATTCGCAGGAGAAGCAGATGACCCTTGGAACACTTCGAGTGATCCATGGGCTGATGATACAAGTGACCCATGGGACACCTCCAATGATCCATGGGCAGACAATAGCAATGACCCATGGGATACTGCAAGTGATCCGTGGGACAGCAGCCCAAGCAACGATGACCCTTGGGCAAATGATACCACATGGGACGATGAACCAGAAGAAGAATATGTAGCACCCAAACCACAAAGGCCATCATATGCTCCACTTATTTATGATCGTTTAGCAGAAAAACAGAACAAGTATATTTCTCCTGCTTTACAGGGCCCTGCTATTGAGTTGAAAAATACGCGAATGCTGGTGACCACCCCTTATGATTCAATGAAAATCAAAAATGTGGATGGCACTTTCCTTTTAAAAAACAGAACATTTGTAGGAACAAAAGGAAGTATAGACTGGCCTCCTCTCAACAATAAATTCAGAGGAGCTATTGTTCAAGTAACAGATTTTAAACTAAGAAAAGATAGATCTGATTTTTGGACACCTCACGCAAAGCTCTCTTTTGATAAGCTTGTTAATGGTGAAATAGAAGGGATTTTTGAATTTAAAAGCAAGGCAAGACCAAAGCGAAAACTTAATCAATTCCCTATTTTCACTTCCAATGAAGCGAATGTCTCTGTAAAACTACCCGACGAAAAACTCTCTTATTTAGGAGGCATCAGATTACAAGGAAATAAACTTTACGGAGCATCTGCTTCTGAAGAAATGGGAACACTCAAAGTGCTGGATGGGAAAGGAAACACGATTGTCCTAAAATCTAAATTTTTTGTATTAGGAGATTCTTTAGTCTCTATGGATCATGGTTCAATAGCTATTCTTCATGGAAGCGACTCTATCTATCATTCATCCGTCAGAGCGAAATTTGACACTAGGACTCGTCAACTTACCATCCTAAGAAACTCAACGCTCACACCATTTCATTCATCTTACTTCGATATCACTATGGATGTTGATTTAATTAAATGGAATACAGAGCTAGATTCTATTACCATGGAAATCATGAATGGCAAAGATTTACTTCCTGCCACATTTGAATCAGAAGATTTTTTCGACGTAATCCGCTACAAAAAATTGGCTCGCTTTCTCGACTTTCACCCCATCAATCTGACTGTATTTTATGCTAAAAAATATGGACTGACTCAGTTCTATGTTGGAGAGCTTGCTGAGGAATTCAAAATCAACGAAAACTTTGCAAAAGCAGCGGGAAAACTACTAATGCAATATGGTTTTGCTGAATACGAAAACGGAAGTGGTCTGTTAAAATTGAATAAGAAGGCATTCCATTATTATGATGCTTCGGCAAAAAAAGTAGACTTTGATAACTTAATGATTCCATCAAAAATCAAGAATGGATCAAACGCCTATATCAAGCTAGATAGTGGTCAACTAAAAGTAAGAGGTGTTAGCAGATTTTATTTAACCACAGATTTTAAAATATATGGTGCCCCTAATGATAGCACGGTCACTTTGTTGAAAGGAAGAAATATTGAATTTGATGGTATGGTTCATGCAGGAGATTTTCAATACAAAGGCCAAGGTCACCAATTCGATTATGAAGAGTTTCTATTCAATATGCCAGTGATTGACTCTATGAGAATCACCGTGCCATTGCGTGACTCAACTGCTGTAGATTCAGACTTTGAAACAACTACTCTACAAAACGAAATAGCTGAGACATCAGGCACTCTTTACTTAAACGATAGAGATAATAAATCAGGTAAGAATGAAAACAAAAGTTATCCTTACTTTATCTCAGATAGTGAGGCAGTAGTCTATTTTGATGGTTCTGCTATTTTAGATGGAGCTTATGATAAATCGGTAAAATTCATCATCCCTCCATTCGAAATAGACAGTTTGGAAAGAGAAGATGGAGAAAGTATTGAGTTTGAAGGAGTATTTAATTCGGGAGGCATCTTCCCTACTTTTGATGAAACACTTCATGTTCAAGAAGACAAATCATTAGGGTTTATTCACAACATACCTCCTGAGGGGTATCATCTATACGGAACCGATGCGAAGACGTACGAAGAGGTTAGGTTGAGTAACAAAGGGATGAGAGGATTTGGTCAAATTGACTTCTTGACCACAACTATTTATTCCGATGACTTTATTTACTATCCGGATTCAGTAACAACTGACGGAACGAGTGGAGTAATCTCACCTCAAGAGCTGAATGGGGCCAGTTTCCCAGAAGCTATTCTTGGAAAATACGATATGTATTGGCTACCAAAAAAAGACAGTATGTACTTAAGAACTGTTGATGAGCCATTTAAATTCTACAATTCTACAGCTCAACTTCAGGGATATGCCAACATCACAACAAAAGGTGTTTATGGTGGAGGCACCATGCTTTCAAGAGGATCAAAATCTATCTCAAATGAACTATCATTTAAGCAGTTTGAGTATGATGCAAGACACGCTGACTTTCAAATTCTTTCCAATGATCTAGAAAAGCCCGCTATGGCAGGGGACGATATACGCTTAGAGTTTGATCTCACAGACAATACAGCCACCATACGTCCAGAACGAATAGGTATTGCAGCTATTTCTTTCCCTTACGCTCAAATGAAAACCTCCATTACAGAAGCCATTTGGGATTTAGAGGATTCCATTGTGACGATGACAAAACCAGATGCGATTGCATTGAAAGACTCCTACTTTTTTACCACTAGGGAGGACTTAGATTCTCTAGCATTTACAGGAGAGAAAGCTATCTATGATATCAATTCTAGAGAGCTAAATGTACAAGGGATCCCATACATCATTGTTGCTGATTCAAAAATTATCCCAGAAGGAAATGAAACGACCATTTTGGCTAATTCAGTATTGCAAAAATTTGAAAATGCAGAGATCATCATCGATACGCTCAATGGGTATCACTATTTAGATAGAGCTTCTATTAGAATATTTTCGAGAAATAAATTTGAAGGCAATGCTTTCTATAAGCAAGTAGTAGGGAAAGACACCTTTGATATCCGTTTCGACAGTTTCGAACTCAAAGAAGTCCCCGTTGGAAAGGCCAACAGAAAGGGCGATCAAAAAACAAGATTGATGACAGTTTCGGGTGGCGAGGTGTTAGAAAATCAAAACTTGATTATTTCATCAGGATTCCTTTACAAAGGATCTGTTACGATGTATGCATCTAAACCAGCTTTGGAATTAGATGGGCACACGAAGATTATGTTGAGCGATCCAACATACAATCAATGGGTGCAATTTCAGAGAAAAGAAGGAGAAAGGGAAGTACAGCTTCCTTTTGACAATGCCTTGTTTGAGGATGGTACTGAAGCTGTTGCAGGTCTTCATTTCAATATTCGTGATGAAATGTACACCACCTTCGTAGAGCCAAAGGCAGCACCTTCTGATCTAGATTTCTTCAAAGCAAGTGGTATACTTTCCTACTCAGAGGATACTCAATTCTTTAGAATTGAGACACCTTCTAAGACACTTGGAGAAAGCTACCAAGGCAGTACACTCATCTATTCAGACAGTGCTAAATCAATCATTTTTGAAGGGGACGCCAATTTCTTGAGTGCCACAAATACTCAAGTAAGTGTCAAATCCTCTCTGCTCGGAACAGGCAATAAGGAAACCAATGAATACACTGTAGACGCCATGATGTCTTTTGACTTTCAAGCACCAACTAGTGCTATGGAAATAATGGCAGAAGATCTTTTAGATATCATAGAGCGTGTCGGTCCTTCTCTTGCCAATGATCTTTCCATCGAATTTCTGTACAAACTCGCGAATTTCACGGATGAAGCTACTACTAGATATTATGAAGAAACAAGTCTAAAAGATTACATTTCTTTGGTTTCTTCATCTCAAGACTTAGAGCGGCCAATTGTTGTTTCAGGAGTAAAAATGAATTGGAACAAAGAAAGAAAAGCATGGCATAATACAACCAAATTAGCTTTATCCAATATTTTCGAAAATGATCTCAATGCGAAGCTGGATGGCTTCCTTGAAATAACAAAAGATGAATCTGGCGCTGACGTTGTAAACCTATTCATACAAGCAGCACCGGGTGTTTGGTATTATATCGGCTATACTTACAATCAACTGGTAATGTTTTCTTCCAATTCTGAATTCAATGAGGTCATTACTGGAAAATCTAATGTTGGGAAGTCCAAACCAGGTGAAAAAATTCTAGCCCTTGGCACTGAAAATGAAACACTCACTTTCATCAACGCATTCCGGCTCAATTACTTTGGAATAAATGAGCCTTACAACCTAGTGCTACCAGGTGATGCTAGCCTAGAAGATGAAAACTTCGATACCATTGAAGAAGACGATGATGAGGATGGATTTGGGTTTGAGTAGACTAGAGAACCTACTTTCTGAGTATTAATTTCTCTTTGCGCTTTACCATGAATAAGTTTGCCTATAAACAACATTGATATGACTCCAATCTCCTATATACAAGACAATAAAGAAAAGTTTTTAAATGAGCTTTTAGAATTATTAAAAATCCCTTCAGTAAGCGCTGATCCAAAGTTCAAAGGAGATGTACGAAAGGCTGCTGATTTTTTAGTCGATCAATTTAAGGAGCTTGGAACACATGTAGAACTATGTGAAACAGCAGGATACCCCATCGTATATGCCGAGCACATTGTAGACCCTTCATTGCCTACCATCTTGGCTTATGGTCACTACGATGTACAGCCGGCAGATCCATACGAGTTGTGGGACTCTCCTCCTTTTGAACCAGTAGTAAAAGATGAAAAAATCTATGCTCGTGGTTCTGCTGATGACAAAGGTCAAATGTACATGCACGTAAAAGCTTACGAAGCATTAATCAAATCTGATGCTCTTCCGTGCAACATCAAGTTCATGATAGAAGGAGAAGAAGAAGTAGGCTCTGAAAACCTTGAAAATTTTGTAAAGGCAAACAAGGAGAAACTGAAAGCAGATGTCATCTTGATATCTGATACAAGCATTTTGTCCAACGAGACGCCTTCCATCACAGTCGGCTTGAGAGGCCTTAGTTATCTAGAAGTAGAAATAGTTGGCCCAAATAGAGATTTACACTCAGGAACTTACGGTGGAGCTGTTGGAAATCCTATTAATATTTTGTGTCAAATGATCGCTTCTCTACAAGATGAGAAAGGTCATATTACGATACCAGGTTTCTATGATAAAGTAGAAGAAATTTCTCAAGATTACAGAAATGAAATGGCTAAAGCTCCATTTGATTTAGATGAGTACAAGGATCATCTAGACATAGATGCTGTACATGGAGAAGGTGGATTTTCTACCATTGAGCGTACAGGAATACGACCTACATTAGATGTCAATGGAATTTGGGGAGGATACATAGGAGAAGGAGCCAAAACAGTATTACCGTCCAAGGCAAACGCTAAAATTTCTATGCGTTTAGTACCACATCAGAGCAGTCTTGAAATCACTGAAATGTTTGAAAAGCACTTTAAAAGCATCGCTCCAGAATCAGTAAAAGTAAAAGTAACTCCTCATCATGGAGGTGAACCGTCAGTGATTCCTACGGATTCTATTGGATACAAAGCGGCCTCTAGATCCATGGAGGAAACATGGGGTAAAACACCTATTCCGACAAGAGAAGGTGGAAGTATTCCTATTGTTGCATTGTTTCAAAAAGAGTTGGGATTAGATTCCATTTTGATGGGTTTCGGATTGAATGAAGACGCCATTCACTCACCAAATGAGAGCTATGGTCTGTTCAATTACTACAGAGGTATTGAAACTATTTCTCATTTTTATAAGTTCTTCACTGACATGTCTAAATAATTTCTCTTTACTGGTGATTTAGTGATCGACGGTTAGTGAGAGAGATGTCATCGCAATCAAGCATTATGAAAAAAATATTTTTCTCCCTATTCCTTGCTCTTGTTTCTTTCAACATTAGTTCTCAGGTGCTCAAACCCATCTCTTGGAATGTAGACTTGAGTAATGAAAAGCCTGAAATCGGGGAAGAGATTGTAATAAAATTCAGCGCGAAAATTGAAGAAGACTGGTACCTCTACTCTTCTGATTTTGATCCTGATTTGGGCCCCATGGTCACTACATTCCTATTTGAAGAGAACGATACTTATGAATTGGTTGGTGAAATAGAACCAATTAATCCTAGTAAGAAATATGATTCTACTATTTGGATGGGGGAGTACACCTACTTTAAAAAGGAAGGAGTATTCAGACAAAAAGTAAAAGTTCTAAAAGAAAATTTTAACATTAAAGGCAGCTACTCATATCAAGTTTGTACTGATGTGGATGGTAAATGTATCCCTTTCGATGATGATTTTTCTTTAGGAAATAAGGAACTAACGAAAGGAGAAAAAAAGGAAACAGAAACAAAAGAGGAAGATAACGGACTCTTTTCTATTTGGTTAACAGCATTTCTTGCGGGACTAGTTGCACTACTCACTCCATGTGTTTATCCAATGATTCCCATTACGGTTTCTATCTTTTTGAAGCAAAGTAAAACAAAGAAAGAAGGCATTGGTAAAGCACTCATCTATGGTGTTTCTATCATTGTTTTTTTCAGCTTGATTGGATTCGTTGTATCCCTTATTTGGGGGTTTACAGCACTCAATGAACTAAGTACCCACTGGCTTTTCAACCTTATCATTTTTACCGTTTTTCTCATTTTTGCTCTTTCCTTTTTCGGTTTGTTCGAAATAACCTTACCGTCAGGTTTGGTCAACAAAATAGATCAGCAGGCAGATAGAGGTGGCTTAATAGGTATTTTCTTTATGGCCATCACGCTTGTAGTGGTCAGCTTCTCTTGTACTTTTCCTATCGTAGGGACAGCTCTAATTAATACGCTGGGAGGAGGAAGTGTCTTAGAAGGCACCATGGCGATGTTTGGATTCTCCCTTGCTTTTGCCATTCCGTTCACAGGATTCGCTATTTTCCCTGCTTGGTTAAAGTCAATGCCTCAGTCTGGTGGTTGGCTCAATTCAGTAAAAGTAGTTTTAGGATTTCTAGAACTTGCCTTGGCTCTGAAATTCTTAAGCGTAGCTGACCTAGCCTACCATTGGGGTATTCTAGACAGAGAAGTATTCATCGCTCTTTGGATTGTCATTTTCTCATTTCTTGGACTTTATCTTTTAGGCAAAATCAAACTATCAGGTGATGACGATAGCAAAAAAGTTTCTGTTGGTCGTCTTATTCTAGCGATAGGTACTTTTGCTTTTGTTGTAAATCTCATGCCTGGTCTATGGGGAGCACCATTAAAATCGCTTTCAGGCTTTCTTCCTCCAATGACTACACATAATTTCAATTTATTAGCACAAGATGCTGGTGGGGCTACATGCGAAGAGCCTAAACACCAGGCCATATTAGAATTACCACACGGATTAGCTGGGTACTTCGATTATAATCAAGCAATTGCGTGCGCTAAAGAACAAGGAAAACCTCTATTTATTGATTTTACTGGACATGGTTGTGTCAACTGCCGCGAAATGGAACAGCGTGTTTGGTCTGACCCACAAGTGCTTTCAAGGTTAAGCGAGAAATATGTAATACTTGCTCTCTATGTAGATGACAGAACGCTTCTTCCAGAAAAAGACTGGTACACTTCAGATTTTGATGGGAAAATCAAAAAGACGATAGGCCAGCAAAATGCCGATTTTCAAATCACGCAATTCAACAACAATGCACAACCTTTTTATGTGTTATTGAATAGTGACGGTGACCTGCTTATTAGCCCTAAAGCTTACGATCTCAGCATTTCCAACTTTGTCAATTTTTTAGATCAAGGTTTGGAAAACCATCGAAAAGGAACAGTTTTGCAGTCTGATTTAATTCAGTAATGAAAAAGACGATAATCTTGCTTGCCATTGCAAGTATTGGCATTTTAGCTTCTCTATTTTTATACAGATCTCAAATTTCAAATAGTATTGATGAAAATATAGCAATTGATATTGACTCATCAGAGCTTGTCTTACCAATGCTTTTTTATGGCTATAAAGTCGATTCTTACGAAATCAGTGAAGGAAAAGTAAAATGGAATCAGAATCTATCAGAGATTCTTTCGGAGTTCAACATATCTTATCAAGACCTTCATATTCTGTCTCAAAAATCAAAAGAGGTCTATGATGTAAGAAAACTAAAGGCTGGAGCAAAATATGCCATTATCCATGCCTCTGACTCTTTAAAGACCGCCCGTCAATTCATTTTTGAACCCTCTCCTACCGAATATGTGGTTTACAATTTCGCAGATTCTGTTTTTGCTCAGTTGGGGCAAAGAAAAGTAGAAGTAAGGGAGCGTGTACTTGCCTCTGAAATAACCTCCTCTCTCTATAACTCAATAGTTGATCAAGGGTCATCCCCTCTTCTCGTTAATCAATTAGTTGATGTATATGCTTGGCAAGTTGATTTTTTCCGAATCGCAAAAGGAGACCGATTCAAAATCATATTTGAAGAGCAGTTGGTAGACGGTCAAGTCATTGGAATCGGAGATATTAAGGGCGCCTATTTCGAGCATATTGGTAAAGAGTATTACGCCATTCCATTTCAAAGTGATGAAAAAATGGATTACTTCGATCAAGACGGTAACAGTCTAAGAAAAACATTTCTTAAAGCACCGCTCAATTTCAGCAGAATTAGCTCTAGGTTTTCACTCAGAAGATTCCATCCAGTGCAAAAAAGGTACAAAGCCCACTTAGGAACTGACTATGCAGCTCCTACCGGGACTCCTATTAGAACAGTGGGTGACGGTGTAGTAGTAGAAGCGAGATATCATGGGGGTAATGGAAACTACGTGAAAATTAAGCATAACAGTAACTACACCACACAATACCTACACATGTCGAAAATCGCTTCTGGGATTCGTCCTGGTGTTAAAGTAGAGCAAGGAAAAACAATTGGGTATGTAGGTAGTACTGGTCTGGCTAATGGCCCCCACCTTTGCTTTCGGTTCTGGAAAAACGGTAGACAGGTAGACGCCTTAAAAGTAGATGTGCCATCCTCTAGCGGTGTAGATTCCGCAAATATGTCTGACTTTAAATTGATTAGCGTTGACATTCAAAAACGACTGAATGCCATTGCCTTTAGTAATCCTGAAGCTCTTGTGGCGCAAGTACCTATGAATGAGCCAACTAAAGAATAGGGTTTTTAACTAGCATATAAGGTCAAATAACGAAACAAACATTACTTTTTCGTAAATTTTACGTTATTTTGTCGTTTAATCATCCTTTACCACATGCAAAAATTTAGCATCGCCGCAATACTATTGCTTTCTATATGCTCTTTGGCAGCTACTGCTCAGACTACAGAAGACACTTTCGTGCTAGTCTCGGGGAGAGTTCTTAAGGCAGCAGATTCCACAGCATTAAGTGCCCGCTTGCTGTATGAAAAACTACCCTATTATGATGATATGGGAATGGCTAATACTTCCGCAGATGGTAGTTTCAGCGTGCAATTGATACAAGGTAAGTCTTATATTTTTTCTGTGAAAAAAGATGGATGGAAGCCTTTTTCTCAAGAAATAGAAATCACTGGAGAGAGTTCATTTGACTTTTATGTCAAAGAAGATGTAGTTGAATTGAGGAAACTAGAGAATCTTAATTTCGCAAGTGGCAGTTATAAAATTTCCTCAAGTTCATTTGGGGAGCTAAATGAACTGGCGCAATGGCTAGATGAAAACCCAACTATTGTTGTTCAGCTAGAAGGTCATACTGATTTTGATGGAAATGCAGATGCCCAGATGGGGCTTTCAGAGGCAAGGGTAATTGCTGTTAAAGAATACCTAACTAAACAAGGTGTAAAGAAAAATAGAATTTTAACTAAGGCTTTTGGGGGCACACAGCCGTTAACTCAAGAACGAACAGCAGAAGGCAAGACTCGTAACCGAAGAGTTGAGGTTCGTGTAATGCGTCGATAATATTATTATGAAAAGATCCCACCTAATCACTATTTGCTGCCTGTTATCTATGATGACAGTAAAAGCACAAGAAACTGTCATATGGGGAGCTGAGGTAGTCGATATCTCATCCGAGTACTCGCCGTACGACTTCTCTGCCATTCAAGCGTTACGTAGACCAAATGTTTTGCCCAAAGGAGGAGAAAACCCAAACGCATGGAGACCTAAAAACACTGACAAAGAAGAATTTATCATGGTGTCATTCAGCACGCCAATGAAAGCACAGCAGATTGCCATTGCAGAATCAGAAAATCCAGGAGCTGTAAAAGCGGTTTACGGGTATGATTCTGAGTATAATGAGTATTTACTTTTTGAGCTTTCTCCTAGAAGATTACCAATAGAGTCTAGACTGCTTAACCTCTTCTTTGATCCAACTGATTATGAGATTGAAGCAATAAAAGTAATTCTTGATGGTAGTGTTTCTGATGGATACAATGCTATTGATGCTATTGGTATTTCAGCTTCTAACATTCCTATAAACGTACTCATAAAGCTAACTCCAGGTCTCAATACTGAAGCTGAAGCCTCGAAGCTTAGTGCAGATGTCAATAGTGATTACATAGAGCATAGTCCAATTGTATCTCCAGATGGAAAACGCATGTATTTCTCAAGACAGTATCATCCTGACAATGTAGGAGGAGTCGATGATGCTGAAGATATATGGGTCTCTGAAATGGATCCTGAGACCGGAGAGTGGTTACCTGCCAAGAATATTGGAGGACCATTGAATAATGAAGGACCAAACTTCATCAGTTCTATTAGCTCTGATGGGGGCAAAGAAGTGATGATTTTAGGAAACAGGTATGGTAAAAAAGGCAGAATGTATACTGGTGTTTCAATGTCAACATATGAGAACGGTGAGTTTTCGAAACCTGAAAACATTGAAGTAGACAATGAGTACAACTACTCTCCAAACGCTGATTTCTTTCTAGCCTCTGGCGGTGAAGCACTCATTACTTCAGTAGAAAGAGACGATACATATGGTTCTAGAGATCTTTATGTAAGCTTCAAAAATGATGATGGTAAATCATGGTCTGAACCTATGAATTTAGGTAATGATATCAATTCAAGCGGTGAAGAGGAATCACCCTTTTTAGCACAAGATGGGCGCACTCTATATTTCTCTTCTGATGGATATAGCGGATATGGAGGATCAGATATTTATGTATCATTTAAACTAGATGATTCTTGGAAAAAATGGTCAGCTCCAGAAAATTTAGGGCCTGGTGTCAATAAAGAAGGAGATGAGGAGTATTTCAGTATTCCATCATCTGGTCAAAATCTCTACTTTACAAGAGGTGAAAAAGGAGAAGACACTGACATATTCAGTTTCAAAGTGGAAGAATTATTTGTGGACCCTGAAGCACCTGCAGTTGCATCAGTAAACCATTTAATTGAAAATGAACCAGTAGTTGCAGTAGAAGAACCTGAGGAGCCTAAAGAAGTAGAAGAAGTTGTAGCAGTGGAAGAGCCTGAGGAACCAAAAGAAGTATTCATTACTGTAAAAGGTAAAGTGCTAAACGCCAAGACAAACACACCAATAGAAGGAGCAACTGTTATGGTAGAACGCCTTCCTGATGGAGCAGATATTGGTCATGTAGCTACCACTGCTTCAGGAGCATTCATTTTTACCGTAAGGCCAGGTGCTAAATACGGTATGGTAGGTGAAGCTGATGGATTTATTTCTGAAGATGAAAACTTTGATTTTAGAACAATCGATGCAACAGACACAATAGAGCAAAATTTACTGATTCACCCAATTGAAAAAGGTGAGAAGATTGTGCTTAATAACATTTTCTTCGATCATGACAAATCCAATCTAAAAACAGCTTCTTACTCTGAGATGAACAGGGTATTGGGATATTTGAAGGATGGGAAAATAGAGAAAATTCTTATCTCAGCCCATACTGATTCTATTGGTGATCCTGGTTACAATATGACTCTTTCAGGAAGAAGAGCTAAATCTGTTATGGACTTCTTTATCAAAAATGGAATTAGTAGAGACAGGCTTTCATTCAAGGCCTACGGAGAAACAAAACCTTTAGTAGAGAATGACACAAGAGCTAATAGAGCTAAAAACAGAAGAGTAGATTTTACAATTCAATAAATTTTTTAAATCTTAAGACAATGAAAAGTCAGCTTTCACAAGCTGACTTTTTCTATTTTTAGGGAATGGATGCAACTGTACAGTCTCAAATTCATGATCTCTTTCATCAGGTAAAAAAGAAATCAACAGAGCTACGGACTTCAACTCTTAAAGAGAGGAGAGAAAAGCTCAAGAGGTTAGAAGTTTGGGTTCTCAACAATAGGACTAAAATTCAAGATGCTGTTGGCCAAGATCTTCAAAAGCCACGGCAAGAAACAGACCTAACAGAAGTCTTCGTTGTACTTTCAGAAATAAGGAAAGCTCGAAAAAATCTTAAAAATTGGATGTCGAGTAAGCCAGCTGCCACAGCACCTACTTATCTAGGAACGAAAGCATCTACTTACCCAGAACCAAAAGGTGCTTGCCTCATTATTGCTCCATGGAACTACCCATTTCAGTTAGCCGTAGCTCCTTTAGTTTCTGCAATAGCAGCAGGAAACACTGCTATAATAAAGCCATCTGAGTATTCAGAAAACACTTCACAACTTATAAAAGAAATGAGTGACGCACTCTTTGAGGAAAGCGAAGTGAGCACTGTTTTAGGCGCTGTAAATGAATCGCAAGAATTACTTTCACTTCCTTTTGATCATATATTTTTCACAGGCAGCCCACAAGTAGGAAAGATTGTGATGAAGGCAGCAGCTAAGCATCTTACATCTGTGACCTTAGAACTTGGAGGAAAATCCCCCACAATAGTGGATGAAACCGCAAGCATCAAAGATGCCGCCACAAAAATAGCATGGGGGAAATGGCTTAATGCTGGACAAACCTGTATCGCCCCTGACTACCTATTGGTACACGAAAGTGTAAAAGACAAATTAGTAGAAGAACTTGTAGTCCAGTCCATGAAGATTTATAGAAGAAAGGAATCCTACAGCGGTATCATTAGCAGACACCATCATAACAGAATCAATGATTTAATGGCAGATGCAGTTGAAAAGGGAGCCAACATAGAGTTTGGAGGAAAATCGGATAGAGAAAACCTAAGATTCACTCCTACCTTGCTCTCGAATGTATCCAAAGATTCCATAGTGATGCAAGAAGAAATTTTTGGCCCAATCTTATACCTAATAGAATACACGAATCTTTCTGATGCAATTCAAATCGTTAATGAAAATGAAAAACCACTAGCGTTGTATTTTTTCTCAAAGGATAGTTCCAATATTAAAAAAGTGAAAAAAGAAACAAGTGCAGGGATGATGGCTATCAATGACGCGGTACTTCAGTTCGTTCATCCAAATCTCCCTATCGGTGGTGTCAACAATAGCGGTATTGGGAAAGCTCACGGATATGCAGGTTTTTTAGCGTTCTCCAATGAAAAAGCCGTTTTAAAGCAAAGAATAGGTTTTACAATGGCCAAATCAGTCTATCCCCCCTACTCAAAATTCAAAAACTTCATGATTGATGTAATGGTAAAGTATTTTTAGCCATTTGGTATTAACGATTAACCTCTATTCACAGTGAATTTTCTAACTTTGATACAAAGTATTAGAAAATGAAAAAACTGATTCCAATCATATTAATTCTATCATCTTGTGGTGGAACAAAAGAAAAAGCCGCCTATAACCGACCTGATCAAATGGTGGGTGTTTGGTCAGCAAAATGGGAAACGCCTGCTGATTCATATCCAGACCTGACAGATACTGAATTCTTTATGAATGGGGAATTCACCTTCACAAACGATAGTTTGAAAATAGAAAATAATGGCTTCCCAGGATGCATTTTCAATGTAGACACCATAGCACATACTCAATCATGGTATGTTTCTAACGATACATTGTTTTTATACAATGAACCTGATGTTCTGGGTATGTCCTATATCATAAAAACTCAATCAGAGAGCAAAATTGAACTTCAGTTGATGGAAGATATTTTCGTCACGCTTTCAAAAGAAAACAATTAAGTTAATTGTATGTGCAGTCTTAATAGACTCATAAAATACACTTCTTAAAATCACTACACCACTAAAAAATTCTTTGTCATGAAAAAATTTCTCTTAATACTCGGAATCTTCTTCGTCATAATCATCGGCGCAATTGTTGTATTACCTATCGTTTTTAAGGATGACATAAGACAGGTCGTAGACAAAACCATGGATGAAAGTCTGAATGCCAAAGTGTTTTATGACTTAGACGCTTTTAATTTATCTCTCATAAAGCACTTCCCAGATATTACTGTGACCATGGGAGATTTTGGTGTGGTCGGTGTGAATCAATTCAAAAATGACACACTTGCTTCTATCGGCACTTTTGAGATCACTGTAGATCTGATGTCCGTCATTTCAGGTGATCAAATCAAAGTTGAAGAAATTTTACTAGATCAACCTGAAATTTATGTATTGGTATTAGAAGATGGATCGGCCAATTATGACATAGCGAAAGATACAGGCACTACAGAAGAGCCAGAAGATACAGGATCATCCGATATGAGTATTGGAATTGAAAAATGGACTATTAAAAATGGCCAAGTGACTTACATGGATTTATCCATGCCATTTTACACATCAATCATTGGTCTAAATCATGAAGGATCAGGAGATTTCACTTTAGATGTCTTTGATATGAAGACTAAAACAACTGTTGATCAGCTGTCTCTAGGTTATGATGGCACAGAGTATATGACCAATAAAACACTCACTGCAGATCTGAACCTAAACATGGACATGGACAACATGAAGTTCACTTTCATGGACAATCAAATTGCCCTTAACAATTTTATTATGCAGACTGAAGGTTTTGTAAGCATGCCGGCTGAAGACATAGACATGGATATCACCTTCGGTGGAAATGATATTGATCTAAAAAGCATTCTGTCACTTATTCCTGGTGTCTATCAAGAATATCTAGATGGCGTAACAGCTACTGGCCAAGTAGGTTTTGACGGATATGTAAAGGGAACCTTCAATGAGGAATCTATGCCTAAAGTTGCAGCCAATTTGATGGTTGCCGATGGCAAAATAGCTTATGCGGATTACAACATTCCCATGGAAGAAATTACCATTAATTCAAGTTTCAATTATCCATCAGCAGACTTATCAGAGACAAGTTTTAATGTTGACAAGTTCTCCATGTTAGTGGATGGAGAAAGCCTCTCAGCCTATTTGAAATTTCAGAATTTAGAAAATTACCAATGGGATTTAGGTGTAGATGGAAATGCCGATTTGGAAAAAATAATGAAAATTGTTCCTGTAGATGGAATGGAAGTGAAAGGTAAGATCAATGCCAAACTGCAAACCACTGGACAGATGTCCGATTTAGAAGCTGAGCAATATGACAAATTGCCAACATCTGGGAGTATGACCGTTTCTGATTTCCTTTTTTCAAGTGAAGACCTAGAGCAGTCCTTCGGAATTAAATCAGCGAAAATAGCCTTTGATCCTTCCGCAATTAATTTAACAACTTTTCAAGCTAGCTCAGGGAGTTCAGATTTCAACATGACTGGTAGCATAGAAAACTACTTGGGTTTTGCACTCAGCGACGAAGAAATTTTAACTGGGCAGTTAGATTTTACCTCTAGCTTAATTGATGTAAATGAGTTTTTAGGAGAAACTGAAGAAGAGGAAATAGTAGAAGATACTACTTCGCTTGAAGTAGTTCGTATTCCAGTAAACATTGATCTAGTACTAGCTTCTTCCATCACTGAAATCAAGTATTCAGACTTTTCCATGAAATCTTTTGATGGTAAAATTCTAGTGAAAGATGGTGCTATCATTTTGGATGACAACAGCTTTCAAATGTTAGATGGAACATTTACACTTTCTGGGTCATATGTAACAAAAGGTCTTGATGAACCGACTTATGATTTAGGGTTTAGTATCAAAGATCTGTCCATAGGAAAAGCCTTCACCACTTTTGAAACCATTCAAAAATATGTGCCTATTGCAGAGCAGGTGCAAGGTAAGTTTTCTACTGATTTCAATGTAAATGGACTGCTTGGTTCAGACATGATGCCATTAATGGATGAAATTAATTTATTAGGATTAGTCAACATTGCTCAAGCCACATTAGAAAAAGGAAAATTTGTAGAAAAACTCTCTGCGGTGGCAAGTCTGAAAAAAGGAGATTCGAATGAGAAATCGAAAGCAATCTCGGTTAAGGATGTTTTGATAAATGCAGAAATTAAAGATGGGTCACTGTTCGTAGAACCTTTCGATTTGAATGTCGCAGGGCAGAAGTCTACAGTATCGGGAAGTAATACATTGGATGGTCAATTGAACTATGCAATGCTAATGAAAGACGTATCAACCGGTCAAATTGGAAATGCACTTAACAGTGCTCTGAGCTCAGTCTCTGGAGGTAAAAACTTAGTGTCTGACAAGATCAATTTAAACATTGGTATAGGTGGAAATTATGATGATCCTGAAGTGAAGCTGTTAGGCACATCTAACTCTGGCGATGAATCTGGCGGCAATGTCACCAGTCAAGTCAAAAGTGAGCTGACTTCTAAAGTAGATGATAAGAAAGACGAGTTGAAGGAAGATTTAGAAGCTAAAAAAGAAGAGCAAAGACAAAAAATCATCTCTGAAGCAGAAGATCAGGCAGCAGAGATTAGAAAAAAAGGTAAATCCGCTGCTGAGAAAGTCAAGAAGGAAGGATATGCCTCTGCCGACAAATTGATAAAAGAAGCAGGATCTAATCCTATTAAGAAAAAAGTAGCAGAAGCGGCGGCAAAAAAGCTAAGAAAAGAAACGGATGATAAAGCGGCTAAAGTAGAGTCAGAAGCCAATGGGAAGGCTGATAAATTAGTCTCCGAGGCAAAAGCGAAAGCAGCCAAAATATAAAATCTAGCAAGCAGAACAATAGAAAATTATTCATCAATGACAGCAATTCCTTCGTTTTCAGATATTAAAAGAGCTCATCAACGTATTTCTAAATACATTGTGGAAACGCCCGTAATGACATCAAAAAACATAGATGATATAGCAGGTTGTCAGATCTTCTTTAAATGTGAAAATTTTCAGAAAGTAGGTGCATTTAAGATGAGAGGTGCAGCCAATGCTATTTTTAGTTATCGTCCGGAAGAACGAGTCAATGGATTTGCCTGTCATTCATCAGGAAATCATGGTCAAGCAGTGGCACTAGCAGCTAAACTAGCAGGGTCAAAAGCATATATAGTAATGCCCAAAAACTCTACGCAAGTAAAACTTGATGCAGTGAAGGGATACGATGCTGAGATTATTCTGTGTGAACCAAATGATGCTGCTCGTCAACAAGCATGTGAAGACGTCATCAAAAAAACTGGAGCTATTCTAGTCCATCCATTCAATGATTACAGTATAATAGCAGGTCAAGCTACAGCAGCTAAAGAGCTGATTGAACAAACGGAGGATTTAGATGCTATTATTTGTCCTGTGGGTGGTGGTGGACTGGCTGCAGGCACAGCATTGGTCGCCAGCTATCTTGACCCAAACATAGAATACTATTTGGGCGAGCCAGAAGAATTAGATGATACTTATCAATCTCTAAAAGCTGGAAAGATAATTCCCAATAAAACGACGAACTCTATTGCTGACGGTCTACGAACAACCGTAGGAGAAAAGAACTTCGGAATTATAAAAGATCATGTAAAAGAAATTTTCACAGTGTCCGAGGAAGAAATCATCAATGCAATGAAATTGATTTGGGAACGAATGAAGATTGTCATAGAACCATCTTGCGCAGTTCCA
>JBGCFL010000026.1:0-90763 GCA_045106975.1 Ekhidna sp.
AATAGCTCGAGGGCACTTTATTATCAGCAGGCACTTTTTCGTCTTTTCGCTTTTGATGCAGAAGACATTGTGCTACCTCCAGAGAATCCTGATGCAGATCCCGAAGATCCTGCTTCCATGGAAACTATTGTTCCAAGAAATTTTAAACAACTGACTAAAAAGCTAAGCGTTGATAATGCTATGCTGGTTTTTCTTGATGGTAGGTTCAATGTGAAAGGCAGCCCAAATGAGAATTATGCAAGAGAATTATTAGAACTTTATTCTGTCGGAAGAGGACTAGAGGGGACAGTGCCTGAGGCAGAGTTCGATGGAGATTATTTCACCTATGCAGAACAAGATGTTCAAGCTGGAGCGGAAGTTTTATCTGGCTTTAATGTTGACAGAAATTTTTCGAATATAGATGAGGAAACCAATCTTCCTCGAGGTGTAATAAAGGGAGGGTCTATTGCTTCAAGTCATGAAACAGGAATTAAAAATTTCAGTACAAGACTAGGAGAAGGTTCTGTGACACCAGATGACGATCTTCAAACAAATGGTAATCCTAATGAGGAAAGCGTTCTTGACGAGATTAGTCAATTTATTGATCTTATATATGATCAAGGAGAAACAGCTAGAAGTATTTGTAGAGAGATTTATCGCTTCTTTGTCTATCACCAGATAGATGAAACCCTACAAGAAGGTATTATTCAGGATATGGCTGATATTTTTCAGGCCAATGAATATAAGATGCAGCCAGTACTACAGGCTCTTCTAACAAGCGAACATTTTTATGACGCTGAGGCGGGTAGTGATGACAATAACTTTGGGAGTCTTATTAAATCCCCACTTGATTTGGTGCTAGGATTTATGAGAAACTTTGATATAGCTCTTCCTCGCTATGAAACAGAGTTATCTGCCTACTATGATTTTACGGGTTCTTTATTAAGGACAATAGCTAATCAAGGAATGGATTACTATGATCCATTTGAAGTTGCAGGATATCCAGCGTATCATCAGTTTCCCATTTTCAATAGAAGTTGGATCACTACGAACTACCTAACTAATAGATATAGTTTCATTAGTGAGACTATTAATGATGACTTGGAAATGGCTATTTTCAGGGTAGATATACTTCCGTTTGTGAGAAACAATTTTGATGATAGTATAGCTAGAGTGGCCAAAGATTTGATTGTAGCAATAGCAGAAAGATTTCTGCCTATTTCCGATGACCTCAGCTTTGATGCTTCTGCGACTAGTGAAATCACTTCTGAAAGACTTAATTATTTTCTGACGGTTTTTCTCTTTTCCCCACAAATAGATGCAGATCCTGAGTCTTCATGGACTTTCCGTTGGGACAATGAATCAGACGAGGAGGTAATTACCAATCAGCTAGTCAATTTGTTTAATGCGATGCTTCAAACGCCCGAATATCAATTAATGTGAGCAGCTACCATAAACGAGAATATAGGTCAATGAGAATACAACGACATATAGAGTCAAGATTTCCAAAGGTGCCTTCCAAAGGAGAAATTCAATTAATATGAAAAGGAGAAATTTTCTAAAGAAGATAGGTTTCGCAGCAGGTGCCCCTATTGCTTTTAATGGAGTGCCTTTACAGATTTTGGCTGCTCATCAAGATGTTCAAAATTTGGCTGCTCAGAGCACGAATGATCGTGTACTAATTATGCTGCAAATGCATGGTGGAAATGATGGATTAAATACGGTCATTCCATTATCAAACTATGATGAATACTACAGTAGAAGAGCCAATATTGCGATCCCTCATAAAGTAGGAAATAGAACACTTATACCACTTGATAGTACTGTGGCGGCTCAAGATCAAGTAGGCCTGCACCCAGATATGCATGACTTCAAACGATTGTATGATTCTGGTAAAGCAGCTGTTTTTCAGGGGGTCTCCTACGAAAATAATAATGGCTCGCATTTTAGAGGGAGAGACATTTGGTTTATGGGAGGAGATGCGGATGAATATCTTTCATCTGGTTGGATTGGGAGATATCTTGGGAAAGAGTACGAGCCTTTGAGCTATCCAGCTGATTTTCCAACAGAGGAAATGCCAGACCCATTGGCACTGGAAATGGGAAATGATGTTTCACTTTTGTTTCATCAAGAAGGCAATATTCCTACTTCACTTTCATTGGGTAGTAGTCCTGGAGGCTTGGCCAATCTCATTGATCAACTGGAAGGATTCAATGATGAGGGAATAGACCCAAGAGGAACTCCCCCAGCTTTCTTGAACAACTCTCCCTATGGTCAAGAGATGAACTGGATTCTTGGATTGGAAGATAAATCAGAGACTTATATAAAACGCCTTTCCGATATTTATGATTCTTCTGCGGAAACTACCGTAACCTACCCAGAGACTTATCCATTCAATAGTCCAACTGGAGCAAAGCGAAATCCATTGACTAACCAGCTAAAATTAGTAGCCAGACTACTAGCAGGAGGAGTGAAAACGAAAGTGTTTTTAGTGAAAATGGGCGGTTTTGATACACATGCTTCTCAAGTAGAAAGTAATGATTCAACAATGGGTGTTCATTCTGCCCTGCTCTATCATATTTCTTCAGCTATGAGAGCTTTTCAGAGTGATTTAAGAGCGAGAGGAATTGAAGATAGAGTATTGACACTGAGTATGTCAGAATTTGGAAGAAGGATAGGATCAAATGGAAGTTATGGTAGCGATCATGGCACAGGTGGACCAGTTATGATGTTTGGCTCAGCTGTAAAGCCAGGTATCTACGGTACAGTTCCCGATGTGTCAAAAAATAATGTAGGGCTCCAATTTGATTACCGACAGATATATGCGAATATCCTTCACGAGTGGATGGGGGTGGATAAAACGATTATTTCAAATGATATTTTCTTTAAAGATTTTATTGATGGACCAAATCCGGAAGGCGGAAATTATGAGCCTATGGACCTAATCAAAGAAGTTATCTTAAGTGAGGGAGATCATTTGAAAACGAACTATCATATAGCTTCAGTTTACCCAAATCCTGCTAGTAAATATGTGCAAGCAAATATCATGGTGAATAACTACCAAGATGTGAATGTGCAGTTGATTAATGTTCAAGGGAATATTGTCTCTCAAATAAATAGGAGAGTTGCTCCCGGAGAACATTCGTTTTCTTTTGTTCTGGATGGTTTCAGTCCAGGGTTCTATTTTATAAAAGCTAAATCAGAATTGCTCAATGATACGAAAAGACTCATCATTAGGAAGTAAAGTACTTTGCTTAGGCATAATTATGCTGTTAGCCGGGAGTTCATTCGCTCAGCGAAAACCGACTAAAAATCCATTGGAATCATTTCTAGATACTCAGTTCTGGCTAGGAGTAAAAATGGGAGTGAACTATACACAGGTGTTTCCAAATCAAAGGAATACAGGCTTTAGTCCAATTGACTATTCCGCGGATAGCTTACAAAAATCATATGACGATTTCGCTTTGCCAGGCGCACATATGGGGTTGGAAATGAATTTTTACCATAGAGGTTTTTCAGTCTCTTTTCAGCCAGCATATAAGCGAAGTAGATATAAATATGCAAGCCAGTTGGGATGGAGTGGACTACTAGCTAATAATCGTTTTGAGACAGAATATAATGTAGAGCAGCGATTGGATCTGATAGAACTCCCGTTGATGATCAAGTATGATGTGATCAGAAAAGGAAAAGTAAGACCATTCATTATGGCTGGAGGATTTTATTCTATTCTAGCTTCCGCTCAAAAAGATGTTTCGTTTTCACAAATAGATTATTCTTCTGGGACAGCTCTTGCCTCCGATGGAGGAAGCACCTCTTTAAGTGTAAAGGATTCCTTTCAAAATTTCTCAGGACTTTCTGGAGGTGCTGGTGTGAATCTTGACTTTTGGAACATTAGAACCGTCTTTGAACTCAACTACAAACGCTCTTTGACATCCGTGACAAAACCTAATGTGCAGCAAAACGAGCTAGCTTCTTTTGGTGAGACAAATGACGAAATTTTTCTACGTGACTTAAGTTTCTCTCTCAGTTTTGTTTTCCCATTCCGATTTATTGATCAGCAATTCAAAGCAAGATGACAAGCATGAAGAACTTCACTATGAAATCAATTACTCTGCAACGTATCAACTTTAGGCTTCTAAATGGCTGTCTGCTGATAGGTGTTCTTTTTTCTGGGTGCTCTGATGAGGAGGTGCCTTTGAGCGAATCTTTCATAAAAATTTACGATAACTCCAATGCTGATCTTAGTTATCACCCAGTAGATGTAGCAGAAACAATAAATGGGTTCATTACTCTTTCCGCTACAGAATTATCTAGATCTGATTTTAATGGTGTCCAGCTATTAAAGATGGATGAGGAGGGAAACTTTGTACGAGAAAGAGAGCTGCCTACCTATGTAAATCCAATAGGTAAATTGTATTTGAATCCATCGGATAGTATTACATACTTTTTTGCAATGGATCCTACTTCTTTGAACGCAGTTCTCATTGGGATAAATCCGCAATTCCAAGTAGAGGTGGAACAAGAGATGATAGGATTGACCTATCCATTAGCATCAGCTGTTACCTCTACGGGAAACCTGCTATTATTAGGGTATGATCATGTTTCCCTTGAAACTGAAATTAGCGAATTGAGTTTGGATGGAACATTTATATCGGGAACTAGCTATTCCATAGGTCCAGGAGATGATGTAAGAGAAGCTATCATTAATCATTATTTAGGTGAAAATGATAGACCACTACCTTTTTTCTGTGGCGAAGTGTCAACAGGAAATTATTACTTTAATGGGTTCTTCAATTATAGCTTCTCTCTTGTCTTTACTGATTTTTCTGATGCGCCAACGGGAGTCGTGCAAGGTCAAGATGCGAATGCTGGAGTGAGAGCTACAATGCCTCTCAATGGAAATAATTTTGCTATTGCAGGATTTCAATTCAGTGATAATTATCAGCTTTCCACTGCTACACTGAATCCTTCTGGAATCTCTTCTAGCGAAGCACTATATCCTGGCGGTAACATGGCAGAATTAAAACCTTATACTCCATCTCAAATCATACCGTATTCAGGTAATAAAGAGATGATCATATTTGCTTCCGAAACAAATGGGAGGCAAATTCTCTTAACTTTTTATGATGCAGGGACAGGCGAAATTGTGGGCATTCATCGACTAGGTTATTTGAATCCGTTTACCTTCTCATCAATGAAAGTAGCGAGTGATAATTCGCTATTGGTGTTAGGCACAACGTTCGTCGCAGGAAGATTTGAGCGAATTGTTTTATCAAAAATCTCTGCCAATGAAATTTCTTCCATCACAAATTAGAATCTTAAAAATCTAATCTTCGTAATGCTTTTTAAATTAGCTTTCAATTTGATATCGATCATTTTGGTAATAAGCTGAATTGCACTCTCAAGTACGAAATATTTGAGAGATAGAAAACAGATTAGATGAATAGAAATTTTCTTCAATTAGAACAGTCGGGTTGGTGGGTGCCGGTGATTATATTGGTGGCCTTTGGCTTTGCTTACTTTCTTTATTCAAAAAAAGGAGTGCCATGGGGAACTGTGCAGAATAGGTTTCTAGGCTTTATTCGTTTCTTTTCGGTATTCATGCTTCTCCTCTTATTTCTTGAGCCTTCTTTAAAGAGTGTGTCCAATGAAACGGAGAAACCAATAGTAGCTATTGCAATCGATAACTCTCAATCGAGCGTGGCTAACATCACTGACTCCACTTGGCTAAAAGCGCAAATCAGAAAACTGAAGAATGAGCTTGAAGAAATGGATTTTGTTGCTGAGATCTACTCTATGGACGATAAAGATTCTATTTATTTCAGTAACCCCACAACTAATCTTTCAGGCCTGTTGCAAAGAGTAGATCAGAGAGTTAATGGAAAGAATTTTGCCGCTACAATACTACTTTCAGACGGCATTTATAATAGAGGTAGTTCGCTTGCCTATCGCTCTTATTTGGCGCCAGTATTTAGCGTAGGATTGGGAGATACTATTCCGCCGCGAGATGTAAAAATTTCGAGAGTGCTATTTAATAAAATCACTTTCAAGGGAAATGAAACTCCTGTAGAAGTGGAGATAAATCAAAAGGGCTATGACAATAAACAGATAAAGGTTATCCTTTCTGAAGGGGGAAAGGTCTTGGAAGAAAAAGAGATAAGGTTTAGCAAAGCAGTACAAGAAGTAACTTTTCTTGTAAATAATGAGGAGGAAAGTCTAAGGCACCTTGAAGTCTCTATTCCGCTTTTTGATGATGAAGCGATTCAGCAAAATAATCATGCTGATTTATTTATGGAGGTAATAGATGGGAGAGAAAAGGTTTTGATAGTTGCTGCGGCTCCTCACCCAGACATTAAAGCGATTAGGGCTACACTGGAAGCCACGGATAATTACCAGACTGAGTTATATATACCTAACCTTAGCGATCAAAAGCCCAATGAAATTTTTGATGTCATTATTTACCATGGAGCATTTTCATCAAGTCTGAATTACCAGCCAAAAGAAAATCCAGGAGTCTGGTATATTTTGAATAGTGAGAGCTCTCTGGTATCAGCCAATAAGGTATTACCATACCTAAACATAAAGCGTAATGGATCTCAACCGGATAAAGTAACAGCAGCCTTCAATAGTAATTTCACCAAATTTAAAATGGAAGATGTGTCTGCCTTTGAAGAATTTCCGCCTTTGGAGGTTCCTTTTGGAGACTATAGCACCTCAGGTCCTACAGAAATATTGATGTATCAAAGATTAGGTAGCATCACGACAAAGAAACCACTAATGGCTTTTTATGATAATGGAATTCAAAAGAGCGCAGTGCTGATGGGCCAAAACATATGGAGGTGGAAACTTCAAGAAAGTGCGGTAAATGAAACTTCAGAACAGTTCCAAAGTTTCGTTACCAAAACCGTTCAATTTCTTTCTGTGAAGAATGATAAAAAAAGATTTCAGTTTAAAACCAGAAACACTTCATTTTCAAGTTCACAACCCATCATATTTGATTCAGAAGTATACAATGATATCTATGAGCGCGTTTATGGAAGCACGATTAATCTTACTATCACTTCCGAAGAAGGAGAAGAACAAAAGTTTGATTTTGTTGACTCAGAAATTAACTCAACTTTCAAGGTTCCTGCATTAGCTAGGGGAATCTATTCTTACAGTGCTAAAACTTCATTAGGAGAAAAATATTTCAGTGAGAGAGGAGAGTTTATCGTAGAAGATGTGAACCCTGAATACGTAGACTTAACTGCCAATCATAACCTATTGAGAATTACATCTCAGAAATCTGGTGGACAATTCATTCATTTTTCAGAGATGCAAGAGCTGCCTGAAATTATCAATGATCAAGATTTCAAATCACTAATTAGAAGCACAAATAGTTTTTCACCGCTGCAAGAAAGTTTATTGTGGTTTTTAATCATTTTCTTGCTCTTTTCAACAGAGTGGATTCTGAGAAAGTATTGGGGAGGCTACTAGAAGCTCTTATAATTCACCAATTAAAAATAGCTCCAACATATCCTGTCCTTCTTGAGTAGTAGGTTGTGGAGACGGTAGAGTAGTCGAAATTGTAATTGAAGCCACGTTCGTTTTTCTTATCAAACACATTATTCAAACTACAAAAGGCAATCACATTCAGTTTTTCGGAGATAGAAAAAATCTTACTTAAAGATAAACTCAGATTGGCATAATTATTTAGTCTTTTACTTTCAAAAGAGGTTGGTTCGTATACTGCCAAATCCGAGTCGAATGAAGCTGAGGAAACCAAAGAAGAGGGGACCCCTTCGCGTGAAATAAATGTGCCCTCAATTGTCCAGAACTTACCCGGATTGTAAGCGAGATTGCTTCGGATGAAATAACTCAAGTCGTACTGAAAGTTATCTGAAGAATTTTTATTGCTTGCATCTAGCCAGGTGAAAGAAGAAGAGCCATTTAGCTTTTGTCCTATTTTGTATTCTGCAAATAGCTCTGCACCACGAGCCTTATAGTCCATTCCATCAAGTGAATTGTCCTTATCAAATAGTGATAGGGCTAGTGAGTATCTTGGTTTCGTATATTTTACGTCCACTGAAACTTGATCGCTGACTGCTGAAAATGCCTCGCCTGTATTTTCAATCAAGCCATGCTTAAAGTATTTTCCTCCCCCTAAAATGAGTGTCCAATGACTATCGTTGAAAGCTAAATTAAGTTGCCTGCTGAGGTAATTTCGTTGACCATTAATAGGAATATTTTTTCTCAATCCAGAGCCTAAAGCCCATTTTTCACTCAGATAATATTTGAGATAAACAAACCCATCAAAGGTTGTTGCTTTCTCCTCTCCATCGAAGTTTAATGTAGGGTGGATGGTGTCTTGTGCATAGTAAAATTCGTGATAATTGCCATTACTAGTAGAGGTCCTATAGTCATAGCTAATACCTGACTTGAAACTCCATTGTGTATTGGATTCAAGAAAGTTAATTCCTCCAAAAAAATCTTTCTTAATCACATCAATATTGATTTTTGAGTATCCATAGTTGGCATCACTAATACTTAATCCATTATTGATGGAGAATTCACCTCCTGTAGTATGAAGGGTTAATGAGGAAACTAAGAAGCTCCTTTTTTTAGTCTGCTCAAAAGTTCCCTGATAACTCGGGTGTTGATAATTGAATTGGTAATTTTCAAGAAGCGAGTAGCTAAGGACTTTCCATGTCAATTTTTCTTTACCACCGTACCAATATGCTCCAAAATCTCCTGAATTAAACGATTTGATACTCTCTAGCGCCTTACTGTTGATTGCTTTTATAGCGGCGCTGGGTTGCCAGTTGGTAAACAGTTTTAGGCTCTGTTTTTTATTCAGCTTTTGCTCTCTAGAAAATCCAATGTTTGCTAAGCTTAAAATCAGAGAATTAGAATTGCCATCTAAAATGTAATCATCGGTTGTCAATGAAATAGCGCCAGCTGTCGTGTTTCCAAACTCTAAAGGTGGGTTACCAGAAAAAACTGCCAAATCTTTTATAATAGCTGTGTTGAAGATGCTAAAAGTGCCTATTCCATTGAGTTGAGAGTATCTAACTGCGTCATAAATGGGGACATTGTTTAGAAATGTCCCAGTCTCTAAAGGGCTGCTGCCTCTCAAACTGATATTTGCTGACTCATCAGTTGTGGTGGCAGAGGGAAGAGAATTCACTGCAAGTATTGGGTCTGCTTTTGCAGCTGGATTAGTATATACATCTAGCTTTTTGATTTTTATATACTTAAATTCTTCTGCAATTAGAGGCTCTGCAGTTATGACTACTTCACCTGCATCAATTTGAATTGACTTCAGCACGATAGTTAATCCATCCTTTGCAGCAACCACCATTTCTTCAAATCCTATAAAGGAAATGATTAGAGAGTCATTAGGGTATTGAGGATCTATCGGGAGACTGAAACTGCCATCCATCTCAGTGATGGTGCCTACTCTCCAGTTTTTCATGAAATATACATGAGCACCAAGGAGGCCATCTCGCAGTTCTGAATCGACTACTTTTCCACGAATTTCGCTTTGTGAAAAAGAAGTGAATACAATCAGAAGAGATAAAAAAATGGATGAGAGTTTTAACTTCATGATTACTTAATTGTTAATTGAAGCTAGCATAGACTTGGCCCAACCATGCTCTGGTTCGATTTCGAGTGCTTTTTCAAGTGTCGTTTTGGCCTCTGATTGTTTTTCAGTTTTTTGATATGCCATTGCCAGACCCACTAGTGTATCTATGTAGAGCCAGTTATTTTTAAGCTGTCCTTTTTCGAAAATGGCAATGGATTTTTCGTAAGCCGCAACAGCCTCAGCAGGATTACCTCCAAACATTTCTGGTGTATATAGCATATTACCAGCGTACAATTTTTGTACTAAAGGAGAATTCGGAGCAGTCTCTTTAGCAGAAGTAGCCAGACTAGAACTTTTCGATCCATATAGCATGCCTTTCATAGGGCTATAAGCCATCACTAGTCCATAGACGGAAGACAATAACGCTTTAGCATCTCCATTATCTTCTGTGTTCTCAACAATATCTTTCAGAAGATCTATTGTTTGGTCTATATGATCATCGAATGTATCTTCATCTTCTGTTGCCATGGTATTACTCAAGAGTCCATACATGGCAATTGCCTTTTCTAAACTCTGAGCTCCACTTTCTTTTTCAGCTAATGTTACGCTTCGTTCCCACATCGACTTACTTGATTTTACATAGGCAGCATACTGCATTTCTCTAGAAGTCTGAGCTGATGCGATGAACGCAAATATCAAAGTGCTTATTGTTAGTATAATTTTCATAATTGATCTGTTTTAAGTGTTTATTTGATTTTTATTCCATTTGCCCATTGGGCAATTATTTTTCTTGAGTCTGTTATTTCTTTTATAGGGTTTCCATCAATCAAATTGAAATTGGCAATTTTTCCTTTTTCTATCGTCCCAATATTTTCAATAGAGAATGTCTTTGATGGATGAGCCGTAGCAGTTTTGAGTGCTTCTAGGGGCGTAAGTCCAGCCTTCACAAATAGCTCCAACTCATTGTGTAAACTCCAGCCATAGTCCAGTCCTACGTTGGGAGGATCTGTTCCCGCTAGCAGGACAATTCCTTGTCGATGTAGCGCAGCTATCTGCTCGAGGAGCGCGGTTAATGAAAGTATTTTTTTCTCTATCCCGTTTTCACGATAGTAGTCGATTACACCTTCCAGTACTGAGAGTGTGGGAATGATGAATATTTCATTTTGTTTCAATAGCGACAAAAATTGAGGAGATGCTATTTCGTCTTTCCATAAATGTACAAATCCATCAAGTTGGGTGTCTTTAAGAGCTTTTGCATCCTCATAGTCTGATATATGTGCAACAGCCAAAAAATTATTTCTATGACTCTCCGATACTAGATCAGTTACTTGTTTAATAGAAAGAGTATTCAGTCCAGGTTCATAGATGATTTTTATATAATCTGCTTCATTTTTGATCGCCTTTGCAATGAAGTCTTTCGGACCAAATTGGTCATTGATGATGGGTACATCATAACCGTATTGAGTCCCATGTCCGCCTTCTACAGTTGCTGCATATCCTGCGGAATAAAATTTAGCATATCCGTTCTCAAGTTTGTATTTACGAAGTGATTTAGTTTGTTCTGCGGGACCATGCATATCCAAAACGGCGTAGACTCCTCCTTCCATTGCGTTTTTTAGATGATAAGGAATCCACGCATGAACATGCGAATTGATTAAACCTGGGATGATTGTTTTTCCAGTTCCGTCTATCACCACTAGATTATCTCTATTGCGTGATAGGTTTCCTATTTCGGTAATGATACCAGACTCAATTTTGAGTGAGGTTTCAGAGTAAACAACGTGCCCATCAAATAGCTGTACATTTTCGATGATGTACTGTCCCTTTACTCCAAATGATAGAGCTATCAAACTAAGAGAGAGTACATTTTTCATTAATGTAAATAACTTTATATTATAAACCATATTTTCAAAAAAATTATTCTATGTATTGCTTTAGATTGTTGACATAATCTTCAAATGCTTTTATGCCTACTTTGGTAATGCTGCATGTGGTCAAAGGCTTTTTCCCTTTGAAAGACTTAGTCACACTGATATATCCTGCTTTCGATAGTTTGTCCAGCTGCACACTAAGATTTCCAGCTGTAGCCTCTGTCTTTTCTTTTATGAAGACAAACTCAGCTGAGTCCACTCCGATCAAAAGGGACATTATCGCCAACCTAAGTTGGGAATGTAGCAGTGGGTCTAAATTTGCAAAGCCACTCATTTTTCAGCTTTTTTTAGTAAGTATCCTGGAATCAAATAGCCGGCAAATATACCAATTGCTCCTACTAAGTACTGGTCAATAAAGGGGACATTGAACGCTATAATACTAGCTATCCAAAGTGCAATCCCACCTAGAACCAATGGATTAAACCTAAGCATACAGCCAGAAAGGAATGTTCCTAGCCCAGCAAAAGTTAAAATGATCGCATTCATA
Organism: Ekhidna sp.; assembly: GCA_045106975.1. Taxonomy (GTDB): domain Bacteria; phylum Bacteroidota; class Bacteroidia; order Cytophagales; family Cyclobacteriaceae; genus Ekhidna. The sequence goes on from JBGCFL010000026.1 coordinate 11,963, forward strand.
TTGGTATTCACACCAGTCATGAAAAAAAGAATTATTAATACTCCAATGGACACTCCAAGCCAAACTAAACTATACATCCTGTCCAAATGACTTTTAACTGCTGCATTTTTATTTTTCCTAGCTCCATATGCCATAGATATAATTCCTGCTGGAATAGTAATGATCCAAACGATGTAGGGTGCATCATACCAATTATAAGTAGCTATCAAGTAATGACCTAAGTTGGCCAGCATAACTACCCAACCCCAAAGAAGGAAATAGAAACTACCTCCTTTTGCTAGATTTCGCTTAGCCTGACCAATCATATCTGTGATTAGCGCTAAGCTTTCGTCTTTTGATAATTCTTTGTTGCTCATAATTCTATAGGTTTCTCTATAAATACGAGGTAAATGTAAAATGGTTTATATTATAAACCAAATTATCAAAAATAATTCAGTGACGGAATACTTTATCGTCATTCCTGCGAATGCAGGAATCCGTGATACACCAAGCATAAATTTCTAATCTCTTTTCCTTTGGCAAAACTTTAAACTTTTGATCAAAACTTCTGAATACTCAACCTCACAAACAAGTCGATCGAGTGCAGTAGAGAAACCTGTAAAATACAACTTTCACTTACCACTGAATTTGTAATTCCTGCTCTTTATTATAAGATAATCGTGGAATAAGCACAAGCGGATGCTTACGCTATTTGGGGGGTTCGAGTAATGAGTCGTTTCAATCAATAACAGTAGCATTGACTCTGATAGCCCAATTGAAATCTCGTGGTTTGATCCACTTGCCTAAACTGATAGACCTCATTAAAGAATTTTTACCCTTCAATGAAATCATTGGATTTTGTGTGTTTTCATCTATCCACTGAAAAGAAACATAAAATGGTTTGTCAAACACCAATTGTTGATCATTTAGATTGACACTGACCCAACCTTGATCAATGCTTGACTGAATCAGTACTTTTCGCTTAAGCAGTTCTTTTCCAGGTAGATCACTCTGCTCATTATGTTCATAGACATGTACTAGTAAACTAAACGATTGATTTAGTTTATTAAAGACATAAATCTCTGCGGTATTCAAATAAATAGATCCTGATTTAGGGGGAATGATTTTTTTAGCAGCTTCTGCTCCTGCACCTTTACCAGAGATGAAACCACTCTTATTATTGGAGTGCTTTTTAGTTCCAAGCACCACTTTTTTACTTTTAGCAGATGTCTCTACCACCACTTCTTCTAATAGGATTGCATTTTCTGTCATATAGATAGGAGATATCTCCGCATTGCTTGCAAGCATTTTTGCTGAATGATAGCCTATGGAGGAGAAGGTGATAGAATCAGAAAGTAATGAAAGAGGGATTTTGAGAGTGTATTCACCATCCATATTCGAAACAGTTCCAATATTTTTATTAGCGATCCCTATACTCACATACGAAACTGGCTGATTGGTTTTGCTGTTAAGCACGACACCATTCATTGAGTTTTCAAGACTCTTGGAGTTTGTGTCGCTGTTTGGTTCTTTTAGTTTTTGAAAAGAATCATCTTCATGACTGTAGTACCCAAGGCCACTTAGTCTTACTAAAGAAGTATTCATCTTATCCTCTAAAAATTGAGCCCTTCTTCTATATGAGGTAGGAGTATGGTGCTTCTTTTCAATTAAGTCTGCATAGAATAGCCCATTTACTCTCTCAGTAGAATCTAAACTTAACTGGATCTTTGATACTCGAAGTTGAGGTTCTGTAATAACATATTCATTAAGTGTATGCAGTAGTAGAATACTGTCTTTAGAAGAAAATTCATAAAGCCATTCAACGTCCCTTGAAGGTAGTCCTTTTCTCCCCATCTCGTTGAAGAGGCTATCTACTTTACTTTCATGATATAGAGGTTTTACTATTTGATCAACTTTTTGGGATGTTCCGGAAAGACTTAGCAGTAGGGAAAATATGATAAATAGATTTCTATTCATTTTGAGATAGATTTTATAAGAAAAGAACGTTCTCTAACGATAACTTTTTTCATAAAGGTAAGCAGCAAGAATAATAACGATTAGGGTTCTTTCTGAGCTTTTTCTTAAGTATTAACCGTTTTATTAAATGATTAAAGATTTGTAGGTATAAGAATTGCGTAAAACAAAAAACCCGAATGCCAGAGCAATCGGGTTTTTTCAAATCAGTTGATTTCTTTATTTGTCTTCCTTATCCTCCGTTTTAGAGGCTTTTTTCTTTTTTTTCTGCTTAATAGTAATTTCTTCACTTTTACCATCCCAATCAGCTAACATGGTGTCACCTTCTTTTAAATCACCTTTTAGAATTTCTTCTGCGACAGGATCTTCTAGGTATTTTTGAATGGCTCTAGCCAATGGTCTCGCTCCATATTGAGGATCATATCCCTTATCTGCCAAAAATTCTTTTGCCTTTTTTGATAGCTCAATACCATATCCAAGATCCGTAATTCTAGAAAATAGTTTTGACAATGTGATGTCTATAATCTTAAAGATGTCTTCTTTCTCTAGAGAATTGAAAATGATCACATCGTCCAATCGATTTAAAAATTCAGGACTGAATGTTTTCTTCAAAGCATTCTGAATGGTAGACTTCATGATTTCATCCATGCTGTCTTTCTTGCTTTGTGTAGCAAATCCGATTCCTGCACCAAAGTCTTTCAGATCACGAACTCCAATATTGGAGGTCATTATGATGATTGTATTTCTAAAGTCAACTTTTCTACCTAGACCATCAGTTAAAACTCCATCATCCAACACCTGAAGTAGGATATTAAACACATCTGGGTGAGCTTTCTCAATTTCATCTAACAAAACGACACTATATGGCTTTCTTCTTACTTTTTCAGTAAGCTGTCCGCCTTCTTCATAACCAACATATCCCGGAGGCGCTCCGACCAATCTTGATACAGAGAACTTCTCCATGTACTCACTCATATCAATCCGAATCAAAGAATCTTCCTTGTCGAATAGGAATGAAGATAGCACTTTGGCCATCTCTGTTTTACCAACACCTGTAGGTCCTAAAAACACGAATGATCCAATCGGCTTTTGAGGATCTTTCAGTCCAACCCTAGTTCGTTGTACAGCTTTGGAGAGCTTTTTAATAGCGTCTTGTTGACCAATAACTTTTCCTTCAAGCTCAGTGCCCATTTCAAGAAGCTTAGCACCTTCTTTTTCCGCAATTCGCTTGGTAGGTATCCCTGTCATCATAGCGATTACATCCGCCACATTGCCTTCGTTTACCTCATATCGCTTGGTTTTAGTTTCCTCTTCCCAGCGAGTTTTTTCTTCATCAAGCTGCGCAATTAGCTTTTTTTCTTTATCACGGAGTTGTGCTGCCTCTTCATATTTTTGGCTTTTCACTACTTTATTCTTCTCCTTCTTCACATCTTCTATCTGCTCCTCTAGCTCTGTGATGATCTTAGGAACATTGATGTTGTTGATATGCACTCTTGCGCCAGCCTCGTCTAAAACATCGATGGCTTTATCTGGAAGGAAGCGATCAGAAATATATCTATCTGAAAGTGTTACGCATGCACTTAATGCCTCAGGCGTATAGTTTACATGGTGATGACTTTCGTATTTATCTTTTATATTATCAAGAATCTGCAATGTTTCTTCTGGAGATGTGGCATCTACCATTACCATTTGAAATCTTCTGGCCAAAGCACCGTCCTTCTCAATGTACTGTCTGTATTCGTCAAGCGTAGTAGCTCCTATGCATTGTATTTCACCTCTAGCTAAAGCAGGTTTGAACATGTTTGAAGCGTCTAATGAGCCTGAAGCACCTCCAGCGCCAACAATAGTATGAAGTTCGTCAATGAAAAGTATGACCTCAGGAGATTTTTCAATCTCATTCATCACAGCTTTCATTCTCTCTTCAAACTGACCTCTATATTTAGTGCCAGCTACTAGTGAGGCTAGATCCAAAGTCACTACTCTTTTCCCAAAGAGAATTCGTGATACTTTTTTCTGAACAATTCTTAGGGCTAGACCTTCAGCTATAGCTGTTTTACCAACACCAGGCTCACCAATCAGGATTGGATTATTTTTCTTTCTTCTACTTAGAATTTGAGCAACTCTTTCTATTTCTTTTTCTCTTCCTATAATAGGGTCAAGCTTATCCTCTTCGGCCAATTTCGTAAGATCTCTTCCGAAATTATCCAGAACTGGTGTTCTTGACTTTTCATTGCCCTTCGTTTCCTTACCTGAACCCGCAGCTCTTCCCGAACCTCTAGGGCTAGAGCTATAAAGTTCGTCTCCTTCATCATTTGGATCATCTGTATCTGAAGAAGCCAAAGGATTTTCTGTTTGATATTCAAGCATTTCTTTCACTAAGTCATAGTTCACTTCAAATTTTTCAAGAATCTGAGTGGCTAAATTGTCTTCATCTCGAAGGATAGAAAGCAATAAATGTTCAGTACCAATTAAGGCACTTTTAAAAATTTTTGCTTCTAAATAAGTAATCTTAAGCACTTTTTCTGACTGGCGTGTCAGCGGAATATTAGCAAGATTTTTTACGTTACTTGTTGCTGTTCCTTTCGTTGCTTGCTCTATAGCAGATCTGAGTTCTTTCATTGAAAGCCCTAGCTTTTTCATTACACTAACGGCCACTCCTTCGCCTTCTCTGATCATACCTAACAGCAGATGTTCTGTGCCGATATAATCATGTCCTAGTCGAAGGGCTTCTTCCCTGCTAAGTGAGATGACTTCTTTAACTCTATTTGAAAATTTCGCCTCTTTTGACATGAATTATTAACTTTCGCTTGTAGTAAAAATATAGGATATACTAAGAAATCCTTTACTTATTAGGTTGAAAAACATGAGTGATTTCAGATTTGTTCATTTCTTCCAAAATTCATTGATTAAACAATCAACTCTTTCAAATCACTAATCCGATTTTAAGTATGATTTTCTTAAAACATCAATGGATTGTGGTCCTTCAGACATTAGTAGATCAATGATACTCAAATTGGGCACAAAAGTATCTCCGAATAGTTGCGTATACTTAACTGGCTCGTATATTTTTCGATCTGTGAATGAGGTTTTAGGATTAATATGGTCTCTGAAGTCCATTTCATATTCCTTTTTGTATTCTGAAGTAAATTCTATTTTTAAATCTGTCTTTAAAATCTTTAAACTCAATCTGAAAAAAGATTGATTTAAGTCAATCAGGTAAATAGGTTTACTGTCCCAAATAGCTTTGAAATCATCACAGAAATATTCGAAAAATGGAGCCTTTCCATAGGACGAATAAAATGCCCCCCAATGATCTTTTATCCATTTGTGGTTATAGTCTATTTTGACATCTTTTGTTTTGGTGCCATTCGAGAATGACAAAGGAATATTCAGTTGAAGTTTTTTGTTGGAACCCAAAAAATAGGTTCTATTCCTGAAAGTTTGTTTTTTGAACGTATCACAAATTTCAAATACAATCTTTTCTTGTTGAATTAGTAGGCTAAAGTGCTCTAGACTACCCAGATAGTGCAGTTCAGTAACTAAGCTTTTATTCATAATATGCTTACATCGCCTAATCCTTCTCTAATAAGAACAGGTTCAGTGCCAGTGCAGTCAATGACCGTACTCGGATGGACTTCTCCAAATCCACCATCAATAACTATATCCACCAAGTTTTTAAATTGATCGTAAATGACCTCAGGATCAGTAGCATGGTCATGTATTTCGTCATCATGAATAGACGTTGTGATGATTGGATTTCCTAATTCACGAACAATTTCTCTTGGGATATTATTTGCGGGAACTCTTATTCCTACTGTTTTTTTCTTGGCATTAAGAATTTTAGGAACTTTAGTAGAAGATTCCAGAATGAAAGTATATGGTCCAGGGAGAGCCTTTTTCATTAGTTTAAAAGTAGGCGTATCTAAATGCTTCGTGTATTCTGAAATATGGCTTAGATCATAACAAATAAATGAAAGATTGATTTCTTTCCCTTTGATTCCTTTGATTCGCTTGATTTTGTCAATTGCTTTCGTGTTGAATAAATCACAGCCCAGACCATATACAGAATCTGTTGGATATATGATGACACCACCGCTTCGCAGTGTTTTCACTATATCTTCAATTTTCTTTCTTTCGGGGTTTTCTGGATATAATCGGATGAATTCAGCTTCCATTTATTTTTATACTAAATGCCCTCATTTCTTTCTAAGGGTAATTTAAAATCAAATTACCTAAATAAAACTTCAAACTAGTATAGATTATCTTAATTTTGTGGCGGATTTGGAATCACTCCACTGGAGTTTTCAATTCAAAATAACATCGTCTTATCAGAAACAAAATAGGAATGTCAGACATAAAAAAAATTCAAGAGCCTTCAGGTAAATTAGCAATACTAACTCCAGGAATGGGTGCTGTTGCTACTACTTTCATGGCTGGTGTGCTCAGTATTAGAAAAGGACTGTCAGATCCGATAGGATCACTGACTCAGATGGGAACGATAAGATTGGGTAAAAGGACTGAAAAGAGAAATCCGTTGATAAAGGATTTTATTCCTCTTACTCCTCTAGAGAATGTTGCTCTTGGAGGTTGGGATATTTTTGAAGACAATGCTTACGAAGCTGCAATGCATGCTAAAGTTTTGGATAAGGATTTGTTGAATGAGTTGAAAGATGAGTTAGAGCAAATCAAGCCTATGAAGGCTGTTTTTGATAAGGAATATGTGAAGAGGCTGGAAGGTAGTCATGTTAAAACTGGTGCTACTAAGATGGATTTGGCTGAGGCAGTAATGGAAGATATCCGCCAGTTTAAGAAAGATAACGGATGCGATAGAGTTGTAATGGTATGGTGTGGATCCACAGAGATTTATATCGAAGAAGGTGAGGTGCATTCATCTATTGAGAAGTTGGAGGAGGGACTGAGAAATAATCATCCTGATATTGCGCCAAGTATGATTTATGCATACGCAGCAGTAAAAATGGGAATTCCTTATGCCAATGGCGCTCCAAATTTATCGTGTGATGTTGACGCCATAGTAGATCTAGCGAAGCAAACGGGAGCCCCGATCGCTGGTAAGGATTTTAAGACGGGACAAACATTAATGAAAACAATACTTGCCCCAGGACTAAAGGCAAGATCTTTAGGGATAGATGGATGGTTTTCTACCAACATTTTAGGTAATAGAGATGGGGAAGTATTGGATGATCCAGATAACTTCAAGACGAAAGAAGTTTCAAAATTGGGAGTGCTAGAGCAAGTTTTAGAACCTGAATTGCATCCAAAACTATACGGTGATCTTTACCACAAAGTAAGAATCAACTATTATCCGCCAAGAGGTGATGATAAAGAGGGATGGGATAACATCGATATTAAAGGATGGTTGGGATACAAAATGCAAATCAAGGTAGATTTCCTTTGTAAGGATTCTATTCTAGCTGCACCATTGGTACTTGATTTAGCGTTGTTCCTTGACTTAGCCAAAAGAGCAGAGATGAAAGGAATACAAGAGTGGCTTTCATTTTATCTAAAATCACCACAAGCTGCAAAAGGCTTAAAGCCTCAGCATGATATTTTTGTTCAGTTGATGAAATTGAAAAATACGCTAAGACATTTAGCTGGAGAAGACTTGATAACTAATCTAGGTTTAGATTATTACGATTGATATTAAAAGGGGGGAATTATAATTTATTTCCCCCGATTAATTTTTTTGTTTTTTCCAAGTCATCAGGGTTATCTACGTCATTCCACGTAAACCCAAATACAGGAACGGCCCTCGCTTGTTTTGATTTGATTAGTTCTGATACAGAATCTGAGATCGTATACCTTTCTTCATCAAAGCACTGCTGAAATACATCAAATACTTTTGACTTGAGTCTAAATAGGCCTGTATCATAATGGGAATATTCAGTGATCTCCTTTCCAATTGATTGAATTAAAAAATCAGGTGATGCCTTCACTTTAGTGACATCATCAATATCTACATGATCGTTTGATTCTCCTGGCAAGTCAACTGCCAGTTGAAGATTCTCAGGATTTGAAGCTGAGTCTAAAATAAATTTTTGAACAAATTCTTGATCAAAAATGTGATCTCCCATTGTTAAAAAGAAGTCCTTGATAGCCCATTTGTCCACCCACTCTTTAGATCTGAAAACAGAAAAACCATTTTCTAAATCAAACCTCTTATTGTGGTAGATTGAAATGTCTACTTGATGCTTGTCAATCAAATCAGGTAGATATGCTTCTAACTTATCTCCACCATAGCCACTGATGACACAAAAATTGGTAACACCACAAGCTTTGAAAATTCTAATGTGCCTTGAAAGAAGTGTTTCTCCATCTAGCGAGACAAGACTTTTTGGCTTTCCAGTGTCCAATCTGGTATTCTTCCCCGCTGCGAGTATTAGGCAATTCATCTTTTTATTTGCTAATCTAACCTTAATCGCTAAACTGATTTTAGGAAGTGTGTTCTAATTAGAAAAAAATACATGTCTTTCTGCTAAATTTGTGTGATGGGGAATTTTTTAAGAGAGCGATTTTCTAGCTTCAAACTAGCTGAGCAAACGAAAAAGGATGGTGTCTATTCTTTCTTCAGGACTTTTGAATCTAAACAAGAGACAGAAGTACAGGTGAATGGAAAGAAGGTGTTGATGTTTGGTTCTAATAGTTACTTAGGTTTGACAACTCACCCCAAAGTTGTAGAAGCTTCACATGAGGCAATAAGAAAATATGGTTCAAGTTGTTCTGGTTCGAGATTCCTCAATGGGACTACTGACTTACATCAAGAATTGGAAACAAGACTTGCCAAATTTCTAGGTAAAGAGGAAGCTTTAGTTTTTAGTACTGGTTTTCAGGTAAATCTGGGAGTACTACCTACTATAACAAAGCAGGGTGACACCATTCTACTTGATAGAATGAACCATGCCTCACTTTATGAGGGGGCAAGATTAAGCTCAGCGTCAACTGTTGTATTTCGTCATAACGACATGAAATCTCTTGAGCGCAAGCTTCAGCAATTGCCTGAAGATAGTATGAAGTTGATAGCAGTAGATGGGATTTTCAGCATGGAAGGAAATATTGCAAAACTTCCAGAGATTGTGGCTCTTGCCAAAAAATACAAAGCCTCGATAATGAGTGATTGCGCCCACGCAGTAGGTGTGCTTGGGGATCATGGTAGAGGAACTCCAGATCATTTTGGAATTACGGACGATATAGATTTAATAGGAGGGACATTCAGTAAGTCATTAGCTTCTTTAGGTGGTTTTGTTGGAGGAGATAGAGAAACTATTCAATACATTAAACATCACTCTAGATCATTGATCTTCAGTGCAAGTATGACTCCAGCATCAACGGCTGCAACATTGGCTGCACTTGATATTATTGAGGCGGATGATTCTAGGAGATTGAAACTTTGGGATAACACACATTATTCTTTGAAAAAATTGAAGGAACTCGGTTTTGATACTGGAGCTGCAGAGACACCAATTATTCCGATTTACATCAGAGACAATAAGAAGGCTTATTTGATGACCACAAAACTTTTCGAAGAAGGAGTTTTTGTGAATCCTGTCGTTGCTCCGGCTGTATCTCCTGAAGACACTCTGATTAGGTTTTCTTTAATGGCGACTCATTCATTTGAGCAGATTGATAGAGCTATTGACAAAATAGTAAAAGTAGCGAAGGAGCTTGATGTTAAATTTGGAGAGAAAACTAACGCAGTTTGAAAGTAGCCATTACTGGAGCTAATGGTTTTTTAGGTACTCACCTTGTTAATAAATGTCTTTCTTCTGGGTTTCAAGTAATTGCTCTTGTAAGAAAAGGAGCGAATTGTAGCTCTCTTCCGATAGATAATCCGCAGCTGTCTACTTTCTACATAAATTATTCCAAGAACCTTACTAGTCAACTTGAAGAGCTAAGAATTGATACGGGTTTCATTCAATATGTTATCCATAATGCAGGTTTGACCGTATCATTGGACAAAAATGAATACTTTCAGATAAATACATTTCTGACTGAAAAGGTTCTTTCATCAATTAAGGAATCGAAAATTCTCTCTGATGAGGGTAAATTCATCTATATTTCTTCTTATGCGGCACATGGACCAAGTGGAATAGGGGAGCCGGTTTCATATTATGGAGAGAGTAAAAAAGAAGCTGAAAAATTGGTTCTAAAGTCAGACATTCCACATCTGATCTTTAGACCCACTGCTATTTACGGTGGTGGGGATTATGCTTTTCTCCCATTGTTTAAAGCAGCAAAAAGAGGTCTCTACCCTATTACAAGTTCAAAGCAAAAAATGAGCATGATTCATGGGGCTGACTTAGCGGCTATGGTTATTGAAGAGATGCCAGCTAAAACGGGTGTTATTTTCGCGAACGATGGACATACTTATCTTCATCAAGACTTTATAGAAATTTTGGAAGGGATCTTTGAACGAAAGATATTTAAAGTTCCAGTGCCAGCCTTTTTGAGTAAGATCTCATTGGGACTGTCAGATCTTTGGCATAGCTTAATAAAAAAAAGACCAGGACTTACTCTTGAAAAATTTAAAGAAATCTCTCAAGATTGGGATTTGCATGAAAGAGCCTTATTACATTCAAACATTAAGGCTCGCTATTCTTTAAAAGAAGGGTTTGCTGATGCTTACCAATTTTATAAATCAAAAAGACTACTCTGATGCCATTGGAAATTCAAGAAGTAACTACAAAAAAGGGACTTAAAAATTTCATTAAGTTCCCTTTTAGCCTTTACAAAGGGAATGATTGTTACGTGCCTCCATTGATTGACTTTGAATTGAGCACGCTCGATAAAGATAAAAATCCTGCGTTTGATCATTGTGAAGCCACTTATTGGGTTGTCTTGAAAGAGAATCAAATTGTGGGTAGAATAGCTGTTATTATTCTTGATCAAGAATTGAAGGATAAATCTCTCGCTCGTTTTGGGTGGATTGACTTTGTGGATGATCAAGCTGTTTCAATGTTGCTTTTTGATACAGCAAAAAAATGGGCAGAGTCAAAAGGTGCGAAATCAATACATGGCCCAATGGGTTTTTCAGACCTTGATTTTGAAGGTGCTTTAACTAGTGGATATGATGAATTGGCTACTCAAGCGACTATCTATAATCACCCGTACTATATAGATCACTATAAAGCATGGGGGATGGAAATTTCTGCTAGCTGGATTGAGGCTAGAGGTAAGGTTCCAAGTGAAGTGCCAAGAAGAATTAAGAGAGCCGCTTCCATGGTCGCTAATCGCTTTGATATGAAAGTGAAAAAATTCAAAAGAGCCAAGGAGGTATTGAAATACGCAAATGGTGTCTTTGAAGTGTTAAATGAGGCGTATTCAAATCTGTATGGATACCACGCTCTTACGCCTAAGCAAATAAACTACTATGTGGAACAATATTTTGGTTTTATTAAAATTGAGTATGTGTGCATTGTAGTAAACAAGGAAGATGAAGTTATTGGATTTGCACTGTGCTTACCATCTTTGTCCAGAGCATTTCAGAAAGCAAAAGGAAGCCTTTATCCCTTTGGATTTATTCATGTCTTAAAGGCATTTTATTTTAATAAGCATGTCGACATGTTTCTGATTGGAGTAAAGCCCGAGTATCAAAAAATGGGGGCAAATGCATTGATATTTGACGCGTTGACATCTACCTATGCAAAGAATGGAATTAATTACGTGACTTCAGGTCCGATGATGGAAGATAATAGAGGCATGTTAAATTCTTGGAATGATTTTGATCTTGACCCTATAAAGGTGAAAAGAAGTTGTTTTTTGAAGCAATTTGATTGAACTAGTTCTTCAGCTTTATTAGTTTCACCAACTGTAATCAACAAATCAGTCGGTATTTAATGAGTAATTATACTTCTGTTCTTGCGTCACTGCCCTATGCGAAACCATTCCACTTTGTAGATGAACTAACATCAATTGATGAAAGCGGTGCTCAAGGCAGCTACACTATTCGTGAAGATGAATATTTTTTTAAGGGACATTTTCCAGATCACCCTGTTGTTCCCGGAGTTATTCTCACAGAAATAATGGCTCAAATAGGATTGGTCTGTCTGGCGATTCATTTACTTCAAGAGAAAGGGGAGACTAGCGAAGTATTACCTGCATTTACTAGTTCAAATGTTGATTTTCTAAAGAAGGTATCTCCAAAAGATAAATTAATTATCGAATCAAAAAAAGTGTATTTTCGTTTTGGTAAACTTAAATGTCAGATTTCGTGTAAGTTTCCTGATGGAACAATTGTAGCAAAGGGAGAGTTTTCAGGAATGATCGTAAAAAAGCAGGATATTGAAAAAGCATAGAGTAGTCGTTACAGGAATGGGAGTCGTGTCTTCCAACGCAATAGGCGTAGACAATTTCGAGGAGGCTTTGCGAAGTGGAAAATCCGGCATTAGACATTGGGATGAATTAGAAAAACTAAATCTGAGATGTCAGATTGGCGGAGTTCCAGATTTAGATTCCATTGATTTAAATGACTATTTACCAAAACTTCATGCTCAAAAACTAACCAATAAAGGAATTATCTATGCTCTTTTAGCTGGAACTGAAGCTTGGAAGGATGCAGGACTTACACCTAACACTGATGAAACTGACTTTAACTCAGGAATCATGTTTGGAGCTGGAGCTCTTAGTTTTGATAGCTATATAGGGAGAGAGTTTCCTGCTTACCCAATAGATAAAGGGGAAAGCAGAAGATTAGGTACTAGAACTATTTCTGAAGGGATGAATAGTGGTGCTGCTGCTTATATCAATTCTATTCTTGGAGTAGGAAATCGAGTGCAGTCTCATTCTTCTGCTTGTATTACCGGATCTGAATCAGTTTTGTCTGGGTATGAATACTTAGCCGCAGGTAGGGCAGATAGAGTTTTGTGTGGTAGTACAGAGGGAGATGGAAGGTATATATGGTCTGGTTTTGATGCAATGAGGGTTCTTTGTACGAACTCCAATGACGATCCCGGTAGAGGATCAAGGCCAATGAGTAGTGATTCTTCAGGTTTTGTGCCTTCAGGGGGAGCAGGAGCAATGGTTCTAGAGACATTGGAGAGCGCAGAGAAGCGAGGAGCAAAAATCTATGCCGAAGTTTTAGGAGGACATATGAATTCTGGAGGTCAGCGTAATGGAGGGACAATGACTGCTGCTAATTCAGATGCAGTGGTAAACTGCATTCAGACAGCAATGAAAACATCAGACATTGAGCCAGATGAAATAGATTTAATTAATGGTCATCTAACTTCTACCAAAGGTGATCCAACGGAAATTAGAAATTGGGTTAAAGCTACAGGGAGGTCTGGGAAAGATTTCCCACTTATTAATACTCCCAAATCTATGATAGGTCATGCAGTAGCGGGTGCAGGTTCAATTGAGCTTGTTGCGAGTATACTGCAGCTGAGCAAAAACTTTGTTCACGCCAATTTGAACGTGGAAAATATTCATTCAGAAATTTTATCAGAAATCTTTGGGGGTTGCATTCCTACCAGTTGCCTTGGTCGGGAATTAAACACTATAGTAAAAGCCAATTTTGGTTTTGGTGATTTAAATTGCGCGATCGTTTTACGGAAATTTCTTTAAGAATGAATAACACAAGTGTAAAAACAGACCTATTAGATATTATCAAACCATATCTTCCTGAAGATATCTCCATCGATGGAGTGACGGAAGACAAGCATTTGATTGATGATCTACAAATCAATTCAGCTCATATAGTTGATATCGTATTGGATATAGAAGATAAATTTGACATCATGATAGATGATGATGCAATTGGCGAAATGAATACCGTCCAGGATTCGATTAATGTGGTCATGAAAATGACTACTGCTGCTTAAGATTCTTCTAGAAGCTTTTTATCAAATCTTTTTTGTCTGTAGTTCAATGGAATAATCGCAAGAGTCCAAACTGAACTACAGATGAGATAAAGATCAAAGCGTCCAAAAAAGGCAAAAATTATTATTGCATTTCTATGAGTGTTGCTACCACATAGCCATGCCCACCAAAAAAGCATTTTCTTATTAAGGTAAGAATATAAGCTATCAAAATTATTGTTTCCTTCTTTAGCTAAAGAGCGCATTTTTAGTCTCTGTTCAGGTGTTCTTGTAGTGTAGATCAGTGTTTTCTTTATATAGTCTTTGTAGATACCGTCAAGAATTTTATTGTGAAATGAATCTCCGGTTGATTTTAATTCATCTGAGGAGATAGGCATATTACCAGCCTCTGATTTACCTATCAACAATAGGTACTCAGCTTTATAAAATTCGTAGAGGGCAGTTTTATAGCTATGCGTGTATCCAGAGATACCAGCCAGAACGATGATTAACCAACCATAAGTAGGGAAAAAATATACAGCACCTCCCACGTAGCAGGCAAGAAACACTACATTGTCTATTACGCCATCTATAGACCTACCAAGCTCTGTAGATTGACCAGTCATACGAGCCAGTTGACCGTCGGCACTATCTAGCACTCCAGCTAATGTTATAAGAACGCCTCCAATTAAGACTATTTCAGTTGAGTTTTGAAAGAAAAGCAATCCACCTCCAATAACACCAAGTAGTAAACTAAGTAGAGATACATGTGTAGGAGTTAAAGAAAGCCACTTTCCCATTTTAGCAAAATACAACCCGTAAAACCGACTGAAATAAATATCATATCGCTCTTCGATATCAATCTGTTTTATAGTAGAAAGTACTTCTTCTAAATGTTTGTCAAACTTTCTTTTTAACATGCTACTCAAAGATTCGTCATATTATTTGAGCAAAATCTAAGGATGGAAGTATTATAGATTTCGCAATGATTTGACTTCAAAGTTAAGTTATCGTGGACGTAAAAATGATTTAGACGCTACTTTTCCAAATCCATTAACTAATGACATGATTATGGAAGCCTTTCTTACACTCCATTTTGAAATTGATTCATCCTCAGAATATTTCTGTACGTCTTTTAGTACCAAATTTTGAAACTGGGTAATGATACCGGTATCTTTTGAACATAAGACTACCTCTTGTTCAAAATAGTAGCTGATCAAATCATAATTACTACTTCCGAATAATAACTCCTCACCATCTATGAGAACGGCTTTCATATGAGACATTCCAGGATATTCTTTTAGCTGAAAATAGCCTTTATCTTTCTCAGCTAAAATTAGATTCTTAAAAATTGACTTATTATTCACTTTTGGTGTGATAATAGTAATCTGAACACCTTTTGAGGCAGTCAATTTCAAAACATTTAAGAGAGGCTCAGAGATATAAGGGGATATAACTTCTACTGATTGCTTTGCTGATGAAATTCTTTTGAACAGGGAATCATAAATACCTTTACTTTTTATGCCGTTGAGAAGATATAATACTCCTTTATCTGTTTCTATTTCTTTTGACTGATTGTTGTCTTTTTGAGTTTCACGAAAATCATTTCCAAGTCTATTTCCAAGATCAAGACTATCTAGTGAAATCATCATATCGTGCCAAGAGAAATTATGATCACTAAAGTTAATCCCTCCTAAATAACAATATTGCTCATCGATAATGACCATTTTTTTGTGATTCCGAAGAGGATATTTTTGGCCTACCCAGCCAACTGGATTTGTGAATTTAACTTCAATCCCAGCTTCAATAGCTTCTTTTATAAGCGTTTTGGTATTTAGTACTTCCTTCCTGAATTCTTTATCAGACCAATATTTCGTAGAAAAAATAAATTGGTCATTGATGACTACTTTGGAATAACTATCGATTAATATTTTTTTTTCTTTGGCAGGGCTGCTTTTCATGACGGATATCAGCCATTTTCCTGCATCATCGCCCTCAAATGTCATTGCCTGAACGAAGAATGATTTTGTAGCCTTTTTTGCGACTAATTCTACGCTTTCTTTAAAAGCATTAGATCCTAATAAGATTTTAGACTTAGACATGCTCGAAAAGTTAATTAGATCAGAATTTTACTGGTTGATACCATATTTAATAGACTCAATTTCAAATGAAAAAGCTCCAACGGTCATATCTAATTCAAACTTCAGTGGAAGTTTGTTGGCATCATCGGATACAATTACCCTTCCTTTCTTACCTTTTTCGAAATAATCCCCTTCAGGAAAGATCAATTCAAATTCTTGAGCACCAACATTGGAACCTAAGTATTTGTAAGTTGTCTTTTTACCAGGATTCATTTGAAATTCATACAAGTCGTTCGTGAAAAATGTTCTTGCAGATACGGTACTAGATAGTTCTTCATCCTTCCTACTCCTTAACCAAAGATAAGTGCTAAGAACATCTCTTACAGGGCTCTCCCCCAATTCAAATGTATGATACCTCCATTTATCAATATCTTCAATATATGCGTCAATTTTTACTGAGTCAGCGTATTTAAAGTGATCGTACCTAATGTCAATTTTTTTCCCGTCAGATAAATTTCTGTGAGATTTATATGGTTGCAAGTTATCTGCTTGAACAAGTGATTCCATATGGATTCTCAGCTTAGAAAATATTTTAAACCAGCTCACAGTTTTGATATTGCATTGAATATTGTAATGCTCTTCACCATCATGTGTTTCTAAGTCTGGTTCAATCCATATTTCAGCCGAGCCAATTTTGAACCACCCATAGTGCATGGTATAGTATAGTTTTTCTCCTCTTTTAAAAGGATATGTTTTACTTTGGGCTTGAGAATTTTCTGTGTCAAAAAGAAGAATTCCAATTAACATAAATATGGCCAGATAACGGCTTATTACCTTGTATGAAAGTTGCTCTAGTATGTCCATATGATTTTTCACGTCCTGGTGGTGTTAAGTCTCATATTGTAAGTCTTTCCCACCATCTTACAATGATAGGTCATCACGTTAAGATAATAGCTCCCAATATTAATGCCAATTTAGTTGAAGAAGAAAATGTATGCTTTTTTGCGCAGAGTAAATCAATCAATTTGGGCGGCACTAAAATTGATATCAACATTGCATTGGGCTCTGAAAAGAAAGCTTTAAGAAATTTTTTGAAAAGAGAGAGTTTCGATGTGATACATTACCATACTATTTGGAATCCTTTTCTTCCTTTTCAGGTAAGAAGATACTCAAGCGCAAAGCAAATTGCGACCTTCCATGACACACCGAAGAGTCAATTCGTTGGGGACTGGATTATGCCGACAGTAGCAAAAGGGGTTTTTCGATTTTTAGATCAAATCATCTCGGTATCTAAAAGTCAATCCAAATTTATTTCTAGATTTTCCAAACGAAAAATCCATATTATCCCAAATGGGATTGATTTGAAGTCTATTGAGTCGGTAGCTCCCAAATCATCTTCTCGAAAAGATGATAGTTTTCAATTGTTTTTTATGGGAAGACTTGAGCCACGAAAGGGAGTAATGCATGCTCTAAAAGCATTTCACAAATTAAAGGACAGATATCCTAAATTGAAATTACTAATTGCAGGAGATGGAGATGGTAGAGTTGAAGTTGAGGAATACATTAATAATCATTCGTTAACTGATGTAGAGTTATTGGGCTTTGTTTCGGAAAGAGATAAGTATAAGATACTGAAAGAATCCGAAATTTATCTTGCTCCGGCCTTATATGGGGAGAGTTTTGGTATTGTACTACTAGAATCTATGGCTGTTGGGACACCAATTGCAGGCTATGCAAACTCAGGCTATATGAATGTTATTACTAATAAAATGAAGGATGGCTTTGCAGACCCAAGTGATTTGGAAGAACTTGTCAAAAAAATTGAAAACCTAATTCCTTCAAGAAAACGTGAAGAGCTATCTATTCATGGATTAGAAGAGGTCAAAAAATACGACTGGAGTAAAATTTCTAAAGATATATATGAAGTATATCAACTCTAAGCGGTTGCGAATTTGAAATTAGGATTTCCAAACTTTTTTAATGTTCTGTAATGAGATGATATAGCATCTCCGAATGTGTCATGACAATTGTAAGGAACCCCATGTTCCTTTGCAATCCTTTCTACTATCGGACTAATTTTAGGATAGTGTATACTGCAAACATTCGGGAATAGATGATGCTCAATCTGATAATTGAGTCCTCCAATAAACCATGATAATAACTTATTGCCTCTTGCGAAATTATTCGTAGTATACATTTCATGAATCACCCAATGATCTTCAATCATATTATTTTCATTAGGTAATGGATGAGTTGTTTCTTCAACAACATGAGCAAGTTGAAATATGATCCCTAGAATCAAACCAGCAGTTAAATGGGTTGACAAAAAGCCAATCAAAAACTGCCACCAAGTGATTTCAAGTAATATTAAAGGAATTACAATGGCATACCCATAATAGGCCAACTTTGTTATAATTAGAGTTAACCATTCCCTGAGTTCATGTTTCTTGTTTTCAAATGGGCCAAGTGTAGGCTTAAAAAAGTACCAATAATCTTTAACAAATACCCAAAATATGGTTGCGAAACTATATGCTGGGAAAGCGAGTAAATGTTGAAAACGATGAATTGGTTTGTGCTCAGTATGTGGTGAAAGCCTGATGAACTCGGCGACTTCTAAATCCTCATCATGACCATGGATATTTGTGTATGTATGATGTATTACATTATGAGTAATTTTCCAAATATATCCATTGGCTCCAACTAAATCGAAAAATAAACCAACAGCATAATTGATTTTGCTATTAGAAGAATATGACCCGTGAAGAGCGTCATGAGTTACTGAAAATCCAATTCCTGCCATCCCAATGCCCATCCCGATGGCTAGCATCCACATTGTGGATAATGAAAATCCACCTGAAATAATCAAAGCATAACAGCCGAAATAGATAGCTAAAATAATGATGGTTTTAACAACCATTTGTGCATTAGCATGCTTCGAAATATTTTCTTTTTTGAAAAAGGCTTTTACCTCTGCTTTTACAGCTTCGTTAAATTCACGATCTATTTTATTGTTGAAAGTTACTTTTTCCGGCATACCAGCTAATTAAGATTGGCAAAGATAATTCTTTATCCTTTCATACTGAGAGACTTAAGAGTAACAATATTCACTTTGTTTATGTTACTTCTCAATGAGTCTTACTTATTATTGAAATAATCTTTGACTTTATTAATAACCTTAACCATATCTTCCTCATAAAGTTCTCCAATTACTGCAACACGGAAAGTTTTACTCTCCGGAATAACCCCTGGGTATATGGTAATTCCATGCTCAAATAGATAATCATGGAAATGATTAAAGTCAAGTTCAGGTTTGTCAAGATTAAGCGCCAGAAGAATTTTTGATTCTTGCTCCAGTGGTAAAAAAGGAGTAAAACCTATTTCTAAGAAGCCATCATACAGTTTTTGCCAGTTATTTTGATAACGTTTCCATCTGTTTTCTAGTCCTTCTTCCTGATGTTCCTTAATAGCTTCTAAAAAAGCATAGCTAGTCTGTACGGGAGGGGTAAATCGTAATTGATTTTTTTGTTGGAGGTTGTTCCACTGCTTATATACATCAAAGTAGAAGCCTCTTCCATTTGTCTTTAACTCTTCAGTTCTATCCTTGTGAAAGATCACAAACGACAGTCCAGCCATCCCATGTATGCACTTATTTGAGCTAGAAAAGAGATAATCTATTTGAAGCTCTGCTAGATCAATAGGATAAGCTCCATACGAACTCATAGCATCTACAATAAATTTCACCCCAGTTTCTTTGCATACTCTTGCCACTTCTTCGATAGGATCCATCATGCCTGTGGAAGTTTCATGATGTACCATGACTAAGTGAGTGTATTTTCCATTTGAAAGCTCCTCCTTGATTTTGGCAGGTTCTGGGTAATCCCCGAATTCATAAAGTGATGAATTTTTCAATCCATAACCATCACAAATGGATTTCATTCTAATGCCATAAGCACCATTGGTAATAATCAAAGCATGATCCTCTGTTCCAAGAGCAGAAACCAAGCATGCTTCCATAGCTCCTGTGCCGCTTGCTCCGAATAGGGAAATTCTATGAGTCTCTAATCCATTACCGACTTTTAGAACACCATCACAGATGTCATGCATCACCTTTCCAAACTCACTTTCACGAGGACAAATATCTGAAACAATTTGAGCGTCTTTTACTCTTTGAGATGTGGTAGCAGGACCTGGATTTAATAAGATTTTTCTTTCTGGATGGTTATTCATAAATCTGAAAATAGAATGTTAAATCAATTTGAAAGATTCTTCATGAATGCTTCTTTGTTTTGAACTGGAGTGGTAGTAGGTCGTCCCAAATCAGCCCGTGAGCTTTCTGTTGTTCTTATTTCCAACAAAACTGGGCCTTCTGTTTTTTGAAATTGATCCCAAACGGCAGGAAGTTGATCCATTTCAGTCACCAACCAGGTTTTTTTGTAGCCCGATGCATCTGCTATTTTTTGAAAGTCAATGGCGAACCCAACAGTAGCTTGACCTCCAACAGATTCATGGCAGCCATTGTTGATCAATATGTGCTTGTAATTTTTTGATGGTTGATTACCAATAATCGCTCCTGCTCCCATGTGCATAATGGTAGCACCATCGCCATCCAGGCAATATACAGGACGTTTTTTCTTACTAAGCGAAATGCCCAACGCTATCTGAGAGGCATGCCCCATTCCTCCAACAGTAAGGAAGTCTTTGCCATGTCCCATCTGATTTTTAGCTCTAATCTCAAAAACTTCTCTTGAAGATTTTCCTGTAGTAGAAACCACAACAGCACTTTCTTCCATCCCTTTCAGCATCCACTCAATGACTTCTTCACGGTTAATTGAATAGGGATTCTCAACCTTCGTTTTAAGCTTATACTTTTCAAAGACTCCTTTTCTTACCAATAGGGCAAATGGAGTATTGTTTGAATTCATGGCCTCAAATGATTTTACCAATTGCTGTTTAGCCTCATCTTCATTATCTGAAAGAATGGCATAATCAATCCCCATAGTTTGCAAAAGCTCTTCAGAAATTCTTCCTTGCTTCACATGCTGTGGCTCATCTTTCACCCCTGGTTCACCTCTCCATCCTATCATAAGT
Source organism: Ekhidna sp. (assembly GCA_045106975.1). Classification (GTDB taxonomy): domain Bacteria; phylum Bacteroidota; class Bacteroidia; order Cytophagales; family Cyclobacteriaceae; genus Ekhidna. Next base: position 32,895 of record JBGCFL010000026.1, read on the forward strand.
AGCATTGGAATGGAGTATACATCAGAGTCAGCTAACGATGCTAAAGGATTTACGCAATTTCCAAAGCCAGAATTTTGCATATAAACTAAAGGAATCTTGCCTGTAGCTAGATGATGTCCAACTCCAAGAGCGATTGCGCCACCTTCGTTTGCAGCAATAATATCTGTTCCTTCATCAGTAATAACTGAACAAAAATCTTTTAGTAGAGAGTCTGGAACTCCAGCAGAAAACTCGACTCCCTGATTACGAATGGATTTTAGAAACTTCTGAGGATCTAGCATTTAGAATTAATTTTTGATAGTAAGAACATTTTGAGTATTCAGCACTAGTTTGGAAGAATAGTTAATATTTCTTTGATTGACATACAGAATTCGTCAGCTTCTTTTGACCTTTTGTGCGTTAAAATTGATTCTGCTGTTTTCTGCATAGCAGGGAATGCAGCTCTCAATAAGTGATTGGCATAAATGACAATACTGAAGCCAGCCTCATGTAGTTCTTCTTCTGTGAATTGGTTGTAAGAGGATGGTACAGACACAACAGGTACCTTGTATTCAAATTCCTGATATTTTTTCATGAATTCCATGATCTCACTTCCATCTTTATGTCGACTGTGAATCATGATTGCGTCAGCACCAGCTTCTATATATGCTTTAGCTCTAGTAAGAGCATCTTCCATTCCATGTTCTGCTATTAAGCTCTCTAAACGAGCTATAACCATGAAATCTTCGGTGACTTGAGCCTTTTTACCTGTGTTGATTTTCTCACAAAAACCTTCAATAGTATCAAGTTCTTGCTTTACCTCAGTTCCGAAAAGTGAATTTCTCTTTAAGCCTACTTTATCTTCTATGATCACAGCGGAAACACCTAATCGCTCAAGGTTTCTAACAAGCATAGCAAAGTGTTCAGAAACACCGCCTGTATCGCCATCTAGAATGATTGGCTTTGTCGTCACATCCAATATGTCATTGATGGTATTGAATCGAGATGTTCTATCTACATACTCTGTGTCTGGTTTTCCTTTTGCTGTAGAATCTGTCAATGAGCTTACCCACATTGCATCAAATTCTCTTACTTCACTTTCAGCGGCAATTGTTGTTTGCTCCACAATCAATGCTGAAATACCATTGTGAGTTTCCATTACTCTAACAATGTCTTTAGACTCTAAAAGTCTTCTCAGCATTCTTCTTCTTATGTCAGGCGTAGTACCTACTTCCTTCATCGCAGCTCTAAGGCCAGTTGATGAAATGCCTGAAGTGTATTCTGGTTCTACCAATTCTCCACCCCATTCAGCTAATAGCTTTACAACTTTTTCACGGATATGCTTTTGTGGACCTGTTTTCCAATCACTTCCATGTACAACATAATCAGGCTTAAGTTTTCTTAAGTTTTCCTCATAGTCGAGTACTTGCTGAGGAATAACTTCTTTTACGCCTTTTAAATTTTCAAGAATTTTTTTTCGCTCTTCGTAAGATAAAAAAGGAGTTCGGCTATACTTACTTACTGCTTTATCAGACAAAAGTCCGACGGTTACTTCACCCAATTCTCTTGCAGTCTCTATTATATTGATGTGTCCGTGATGAATGAGATCTGTTCCCATTCCTACATATACTGTCTTCATTTTTTTCTTATTTATTCTGGTTACTCACACATTATATTTTCAAGTTATTGAAGGGGATGTTCTTGAATAAATGAATGAACTCTTTTCTTAACGAAAATTTAAATATTCTATCTTCGCACAAAGCTAAGGCGAAAGCGACAAAACGCCTCTTTAATTTAACTAAGATGACGCAAACGATTGAAACTGCTGTAATACTAGCAGCAGGCAGAGGCACAAGATTACAGCCATTCACTTTTGATATTCCCAAAGGATTTATGCCTGTAGGGGATGAGCGATTAATAGAGCGCTCTGTTAGACTGCTTAAAGAGAATGGCATTAAGAATATCATCATAGGAACGGGACACTTGCATGAGCATTATGTCAGGTTCGCTGAGGAGAATGGTCTTCAGACATTTCTTAGTCCTGACTTTGCGACTACAGGTAGTTTTCATACTCTTATTTTTGGTTCTGAACTTATAGAAGGTGATTTTTTGCTATTAGAATCTGATTTGCTTTATCATTCAGATGCAATAAAAAGCCTTCTAAATTCATCGAATGACGATGTTATCCTGACGAGTGGATTTACTCAGTCAAATGATGAAGTGTATGTTGAGATAGAAGGAGGAAAGCTGAAAAGTCTGTCTAAGAAAAAAGAAGAGCTAGCATCAATTGATGCGGAGTTAGTTGGGATTTGGAAAATTTCGATGAGCCTACTTAATAAACTTAAAGAACATCACGCATCAGCGGCTGACGGGAAGAAAAAGGATTATGAAATTGCAATAGCAGCACTATCGGAAGTTTATCCTGTTGACGTTCTAAAGTTAGATGACTTGGCTTGGTGTGAGATAGATAATCAAGAACATCTAGAAAGAGCAAAAAAGAAAATACTCCCTAGGCTCGATTAAGTCTTAGGCGCCTGCCAAAGCCCAGTTTGGGGATCTCTAGAACCGCCCGTGCCTAGGTAACCATACATTAATTCCAAGTAGCCCTTTGTGTTATTTGGTACTGTTATTTCCAAGCCTAAAAATTCATCCTTTTTCAGCGGGTATACTAATTCTTTAGGAATGAGCTGTCTTTCATTTGGATAATTGGCGTCAACAAATGTTCTAATATTTTCCTCTTTATCTTCATAAAAGAAGATATCGAAATCATACCCTTTGTATGAAAAATAAACTTTAGGACCTTCATGATTTGCTGAAGTATCATAGAATTTTAAGCCTTTAGGCATTTTATTTTTCAACTCTTTTATTTTCTCATAAGAGCTTTCCATCATGGCAACATCAATATCTACATCGTGAGGAATAATACCGCCTGACCTGTAATACCCCAATAATGTCCCAAAGTCTAACCAATAAGGCTCTCCAGTTTCCTTCAATAGGTCAATAGAAAGTCTATACATCTCTTCTAAGACATGAATCTTTCTTTTTCTATATTGACCGGGCAATGCGAATAAAATTACATTTGCAATCCGTTGAATGTATTGGCTTAGGCGAATCATAGAACAAAAAAAACGAAATCATTCAACTAATTGATCATTGGAACAAAAAGAGATTCATAAACCTATCGATTTAGTCTACACTTGGGTAGATGGGGATGATCCTGAATACAGAAAATTAGTAAATCAGTATTCGGAGAAACCAATTGATCTAAATCCAGAAAGAACTCGGGATATTTTTCAGCTAATGAAATTTAGTCTCAGGTCTGTTGAGAAATATGCTCCTTGGATTAATCATATTTATATCCTGACTTGTCGTCCTCAGTATCCTGCATGGTTAGATATTGATCATCCAAAGATATCGATCATTCATCATGATGAAGTTTTTGATTCCTCAGACATCCCAACTTTCAATTATAACGTGATTGAAAGCTATCTGCATAAAATTCCTAACCTGTCTGAAGATTTTATATATCTCAATGATGATTTTCTGTTTGGAAATAATGTATACCCATCTGATTTCTACTCAAAAGACAATAAGGTGCTGATCCATGGATCATTGCTTGGGGAGAATCTAGGATGGAGAATTTATAACAAAAAGAATGACATCCTTGGTCTTGGTCTTATAGAACATTCACCTCTTCTGATTAGGAAAAGGTGGTGGCAACAAATGCAAGACAGGAGAAAAGATTTAATTGATGATATCAAGTCTCATAAGTTTAGAGAAGGGACAGATGTGATGACCTACAAGCTTTATCGATGGTATTGTTTGAAATTTGAAAAGGAAAATGCAAAAGCGATAAAACTACCAGACTTATTAAAAATTCATTCCTTTCATAAAATCACTAATGATTTCAAAAAGCAAGAAAAAGCATTTAAAAAATTGGAGGAAAAGCAACCCAAATTCTATTGCCTAAATGATGATCAGGGAGATCGACCAAATCCAAAGGTGGTTGAGCTTGTTCAGGATTTTCTTCAAACACAGTACCCTAGCAAATCTTCATTTGAAAAGTATTAATGCTATTTTTTAAATATTACTCGTTACTCTTAGGGGTTTTGTCGAAAACTTATTCCTAATAGATGTCATTACCCAGAAGGGTAAAGCTCCAAATTCAGATTGAAATTTTCAGGAAAAACAATTATTGTAAATTGGTGTGTTTGTGTAATAATACCGTTTTATATAAAAAAATTAAATATGTTATTCAACCTAATCATTGTTTGTCTTCATAAATTTTTCGGAAAGACTACTGACTTCTTTCTCAACTATAAATATTTATTTCTCAGGAAGTATTATCAAAAAAGATGTCTTGATATAGGATCTGGAACTGGTCGTTTCGCAAAATATTTGCTGGACATGGGGCATAAAGTCAACATGCTTGATGTAATAGATAAATCAGAATTTTCTGAGCTGGGTTTGACGCTTTTTGACGGGAAAAATATTCCATTTGATGATCAATCATTTGAAACATCTACAGTTATGTTTGTGCTGCATCACACTGATGATCAGGATGAGTTAATTGAAGAGTGTAAAAGAGTAACCTCTAAGTACATTATAATAGGTGAGGATGTAATTCAACATAATTTTGATAAGGTGCTAGGAAATATTCACTTAGGCACTTCTCCTTGGTCAAAAAGTAAAAATGGATTTAGGACTAGGGAGGGCTGGTTAGGCTTTTTTGAGCGTCATAAACTTCAGCTAGTTAAATCTGTATCTATCCCAAGATCTATTTACCCTATTTATCCAGTTTTTAGAGAAATTTTCGTCTTGAAAGTAGCCTAAATGACTGTTTGGAGAGTGCAAGGTATTGTTTAGGCTGAAAGCTTGTTTTGATACAACTTTGCAAAAAAAAGCAATGCCTCGAATTTTATCTATTGATTATGGAGCCAAACGTACAGGATTAGCTGTTACAGACCCCATTGGCATTATCGCTACTGCTCTTGATGTTGTTGCTTCTCACCAATTGGAACAATACTTGAAAAATTATTTTGAAAAAGAAGAGGTAAGTGAAGTGGTGATTGGTATGCCAAAAAACACTGATGGAACACCAACTAATGCTACTCCACTTGTTCAAGCATTTATCAATAGATTCAAAAAGGTTTTCCCTTCGAAGAGATTAGTTTTGCATGACGAGCGCTTCACGTCCAAAATGGCAATGGATGCAATGATAGTGGGGGGGATGAAAAAGAAAGATAGAAGAGTAAAAGGAAACGTGGATAAAGTGAGCGCTACCATAATTTTACAATCTTATTTAGAGACTAAGTCATGATTTTTCCAATTGTACTGTATGGTGATCCTATCCTTAAGAAAAAGGCAAAGGAGGTAGAGCAAGGAGATGATTCTGTAAAAGAGTTTGTTGAACATATGTTCGAAACCATGTATGCTGCACAGGGAGTAGGACTAGCAGCACCGCAGGCAGGGTTCTCATTGAGAGTGTTTGTGATAGATACTCGTCCTATGAGTGAGGATGAAGAAGAGGGTTTGAAGCAAGCGTTTATTAATCCCGAGATCATTGATGAAGATGGTGAGGCATGGGCTTTTGAAGAGGGATGTTTAAGCATTCCTGGTATCAGAGAAGATGTGAGTAGAAAGTCTAATGTAACGATTAGGTACTATGATGAAAATTGGGAAGAGCATGAGGAAGAGTATGATGATCTTATAGCTCGTGTTATTCAGCATGAATATGATCACATAGAAGGAAAATTATTCACTGATTATCTGACTCCATTTAAGAAGCGTTTACTGAAGGGTAAACTAGCCAATATAAGCAAAGGCAAGGTAGATGCAGATTATCGAGTAAAACCTCCAAGATAAGCGACCCCCTTTTAACTTTCATTTACCTGTTAATATTCTATTAAATCTTGAAATAAGGTTTTTGATCGAATGATCGAAATCATTAATTCAATGGTGTTTTTTATCCTATATAAGCTGTCTCTATTCATGATTTTATAGATTTAATGATGTAATTAATGATAGCCTCATTTACAATGATCTTGTAATGACCTAAGCCTTTCACATGAACAAATTTTGCGTGAGGCCAATTTTTTTCTAAGTCTAATCCTTTCTCGAAGGGTATTACTTGGTCATCTTCACAATACAATAAATGGGTGTCTATTTCTTCTAAATCTGTTTTGTTTCTTAAATCAAAGTAGTCAATAGGTTGATAGTAGTGATCTTCTACCATTTGACACATTGCTTCATAAACATTTGCATTGCACCCTACATCATCCACTATATCTTTAAAAAAGTAGCGAACATAAGGCGGACCAGCAATGACGTAGAATTGCTTTGGGTGTAAAATTGAGGCAACTTCATTGAGTACTAATCCTGCGGCAATCGATCCCATTGAATATCCAATGACTATATCGTACGGACCATTTTTGACTAGATGATTTTTTAGTATTTCTTTATACTCTGGTAAGGCAGTATGCTTCCCTTCTGAGTGACCATGAGCTCTTAAATCAACTCCTTCTACAACATAGCCAGCAACAAGAAGTGCTTCTATAATTCTCCTAAAATCCGCTGTTTTCGATCTCCAACCATGGCAAAGGAGAACCTTTGGGCCAGATACTCCCCATTTATATGAAATGATTTTGTCACCCTTGTAATTGCTCTCAGAAATAACTGCTTTAGATATTAGCTCGTTTTGAGGTTCCGAAAACTTGACTCTGCCAGGCATGGTGAAATAGTGCCATATGATCTCAGCCGATTTTTTCGGAGCAGCATGTTGTAAGACACTCAAACCCTTCTTAATCAATTCTATTTTCCAGTTAGTTTTCTCCGGTCTGTCACTTGGACGCTGTGTGTCAACGCCTTTCACATCAATTTTTGTTTTATTTTTCATAATATACCAATCGGTATTTTTTTGATTAAAAAAATAGTTAGGAACTTATTTCTTCAATGGCATCATTCAAAAATTTTTTAACATAAGTATAAGATCTACCATCTCCTTCAATGCGAGATAAAGAAATGGCTCCCTGTATCATTGCAAAAAAAGAAACTGCAAATTTTTCCGCATCGGTTCCTTTTTTTATTTGTCCTTCTATCAATCCCCTAGTAATAATTTTAGTGAGTGATTCTTTAATCTGAGCAATGGTTCTAATGACCTTCGATCTTAAGAAAGGGAGGTTATCGTCTGCTTCAATAGAAGAATTTAAAACAGGGCATCCGCCAATTATGGGAGGGTTATTAACATATTCAGCATAATAATCAACAATAGATTTCAACTTTAATGGTGCTGTAGATTTAATACGAACATGTTCGCTTATTTGACTTAGCACTATTGATACACCATGATCAAATGCGGCTGTTGCTACTTCATCCTTATTTTTAAAATTCCCATATATAGCACCTTTAGTAATCCCTGTGGCAGAGGTAATGTCAGATATAGATGCAGCATTATACCCCTTAGTGTTAAAGATAGGAAGTGCTTTATCAATGATTAATTGTCTTGTCAGTTCTGGATTACGTCCCATTAGATCACAAATATACCGATTGGTATTTAAAGTATCAAATGTTATTTATAAAGCTTCTAAAATAGTATGCATGCATACTAAATTGAGTAATTATTTTATCTTCGAGCTGAAATCAAAAAATGGCATTCTATTTGGCTATTTTTGATCTATTAGGATTGGTTGATTTTGTGAAAAAGAATAGTGCGTTTTGTATTTAGTGAATTGATGAAAGTGAAAGAAAAAACCTCTGATCGAAGAAATGTCTTTACAGACGTAGAGATGGGGGGATCGACTGGACTGGTTTACCAATTACTAACTCAAGATTTTTTTAAGAGTTGGTTTGAAGGACATAAAAAAAGCCCCTTCAAAGAAGAGGCTTTAAAAATGTGGTGCTGAGTGGATTCGAACCACCGACTCACGGATTTTCAGTCCGATGCTCTACCAACTGAGCTACAGCACCAATTTTTGAGTTGGCAAAAGTAGATAATTCTGTGAAACAGAAAAATATAATTGGAAATAGATAAAATATTTTTTTAAAACTATGCAATACATACCTCAAATAGCCTTTCTTGTCATAGCTGGAATCTTCGGCTACTTCATTTTTGGTCGTATTCGGCAGATATCTAAAAATATCAAGCTAGGGAAACCTGTTGATTTATCCGGAAACAAAGGTGAACGATGGAAAAATATGCTTTTGATTGCTTTTGGGCAGAAGAAAATGTTCAAAAGACCTCTACCAGCATTTTTGCACCTTTTAATATATGTCGGGTTTATACTCATCAATCTTGAGGTGCTTGAAATCATCATTGATGGGATTTTTGGGACTCACCGAATTTTTGCTCCCGTATTGGGAGGCCTGTACACTGGAATGATCAATTTCTTTGAGTTCCTAGCCCTAGGTGTTCTTGTATCATGTGTTATTTTTCTCTTGAGAAGAAATGTGACCAAGGTCGAGCGTTTCCATAAGGTGGAGATGAAAGGTTGGCCTACCATGGATGCAAACTTGATTTTAGTAATAGAGATAGTTTTAATGGTCGCCATTCTTGGAATGAATGGGGCTGATCAAATTTTACAAAAAAATGGCGCTGAGCACTACACTCAAACAGGTTCTTTTCTCATTAGCTCCTCTTTGTTCTCGTTCATGCAAAATTGGGACACTACAATGCTAGTATTAATTGAGCGTGGGGCATGGTGGATTCATATAGTGGGAATTTTTGCCTTTTCACTTTTTGTTACTTATTCAAAGCACTTGCACATTTTTATGGCGTTCCCTAATACATATTATGGTCGTTTGAGTCCTAAAGGCCAAATGGAGAATATGCAAGAGATCACCAATGAAGTTAAAATCATGTTGGGTATGCCAGTTGAAGGTGAAGCTGCTCCACCTGCTGATGGAATGAAGTTTGGAGCAAAAGATGTGAATGATTTGAACTGGAAAAATTTGATGGATGCCTATGCATGCACAGAGTGTGGACGATGCACGTCGGAATGCCCAGCAAATCTCACAGGTAAAAAGTTGAGTCCTAGGAAGATAATGATGGACACTAGGGACAGAATGGAAGAAGTAGGGACAGTTGGTCTGGAAGATGGAAAATCACTTTTGGGAGATTATATCACAAAAGAGGAAATAAATGCGTGCACAAATTGTAATGCATGCACAGAGGCTTGTCCTATCAACATCAATCCATTGGATATTATTCTCCAGACAAGAAGATATGTGGCAATGGAAGAGTCTGGTTCTCCAGATTCATGGAATGCGATGTTCCAAAACGTAGAAACCAATTTTGCCCCTTGGAAATTTGGTGTACAGGATAGATTTAATTGGTCAAATGAGCTAAAGGAAGAAAAATGAGTGAAATAAATATACCAACCGTAGCAGATCTAGTAGCAAAAGGAGAAAAGCCAGAAGTGCTTTTTTGGGTAGGATGCGCAGGTTCTTATGACGACAGATACAAAAGCGTTACAAAAGCTTTTGTGAAAATATTGAATAAAGTGGGAGTGAACTTTGCCGTCCTTGGGCCAGAAGAAACTTGTACGGGAGATCCTGCACGGAGAGCTGGGAACGAATTTCTTTTCCAGATGCAGGCAATGGCCAATATCCAAGTGCTAAATGGATATGAAATACAGAAAATAGTGACTGCTTGTCCTCATTGCTTCAATACTTTGAAAAATGAGTACCCTGAGCTTGGAGGTAATTACGAGGTAATCCATCATTCTACCTTTCTTCAGCAATTAATCAACGATGGTAAAGTGGAGCTCAAAGGTGGGGGCGAGTTTAAGGGTAGAAAAATCACTTATCATGATTCTTGTTTTCTGGGTAGAGCAAACAATGTGTATTCAGCGCCTAGAGCAGTTTTAGAGGCATTGGATGCCGAGCTTGTGGAGATGAAGAGATGCAAGACAAAAGGTCTTTGCTGTGGAGCGGGCGGAGCTCAAATGTTCAAAGATGCTGAACCAGGTAATAAGGAGATTAACATTGAGCGTACAGAAGAGGCGTTGGCTACCAAAGCAGATACTATTGCAGTTGCTTGTCCTTTTTGTATGACAATGATGGCTGATGGAGTAAAGAATAAGGAAAAAGAAGATTCGGTTAAAGTGAGAGATTTGGCTGAACTCATTGCAGAGTCGGAGGGTTTGTAAGTTATGCTAATCCAATTTGATCAAATGCCCGATACATCTAGAGTTTGGATATATCAAGCTGAAAGGAAACTCTCAAGTCAGGAAATCGATTTTGTTAAAAACAGTACTTCAGACTTTTTGAGCAACTGGTCTGCTCATGGGTATGGCTTAAAAGCTGCTTTCAAAATCGAGTATGACCAATTTTTAGTAATTACCGTAGATGAGTCATTTAGCCAGGCTAGCGGCTGTAGTATAGACGCATCCGTAAATTTGATTAAAGCCTTGGAGCAGCAAACAGGTATTTCTTTTATTACGAATGGATTGGTTGGTTTTCTCATTGAGAATGAGGTAAAACTTCTTCCATTCAATGAAATCAAAAAGGAAATATCAGCAAATCATATATCAGAAAGTACACCTATGTTCAATAATACCATTCAGCATTTGTCAGACTTTAAGTCTAAATGGCTGGTAGAGAGTGGTCAAGGTTGGGTGAGTCGTTATTTTTAATAGGGACTTTACCTGTGTTCTTGTTTTATCTTTGAAGTAAATTCGAAAGATCAATTCAAACGTAATTTCGTTATCAAGATATGCGAAGACTCTTTTATCTACCTCTTGTCTTTATTCTAATTGGATGTTCCATTGAAGGGAGCTTAGAAAAAGGCGAGTTTGACGCTATTATTAATAAACTGGGAGGAAATCCTGAAAAGAACTCTGCGGACGAAAATATCCTAGTTGGTGACGCTTATAGGAAATCCAATAGAGTACATGAGTCAATACCTTTTTATCAAGAGGCATTGGATCAAGGATCGTCTAATGAAGCAATTAATTTATATGTTGCCAGAGGCTTAAAAGCTGAGCAAAAGTATGAAGAGGCTCACAAAGTATTAGATACCTATTTAGCAAAAGCTAGAGACTCTGAAGTAAAGAAAAAGGCAGAGAGGGAGCTCAGTAATTTAAGAAAGCTAGAAGAGTTAGAAGCTGCTAGTAGCTTCTATAAAGTCAAAAATCTAGAAGGCATTAATACAGAGAGAGCCGAATACTCACCTGTTTACAGTAGAAACTACCTGTACTTCACATCTAATAGAGACGGCAGTAAAATTTACCGAGCTACTGGCACCCCATTCACTGATATTTATCGTGTTTCTTCAAAAGGAGCAAACGTTAATTTAAAAACACTCTCGGCATTAGATCCAATCATTAATCATTTGGATACGAATGAAGGATCAGTTGCGATTTCACCAGACGGTAATTCCATGATCTTTGCAAAAGGGAATGACGGTAAGGCAACAGGCTTTACTGAGGTAAATCTCTTCTTTTCTAGATTTAGAAGTGGGAAATGGTCTGAACCTGCTCCACTATCTATAAATAGTGCAGAATCTTGGGATTCATGCCCTACGCTTAGTCCAGATGGAACTACACTTTATTTTTCCTCAACACGACCAGGAGGACATGGCGGAGCAGATATTTATACTGCTAAGGTAAATAGAAGAGGCCGATGGGTAGATGTTAGAAATATGGGTCCAGAAATAAATACTTCTGGAGATGACATGTTTCCATATGTAAGTGAAGACGGTAGTTTGTATTTTTCTTCTACAGGACACCCTGGTTTCGGAAAGCTGGATATGTTTAGGGCTGTACGAGAAGGAGGACACATTACTGTAGAAAATTTAGGTAAGCCGATGAATTCATCTGCAGATGATTTTGGCTTGTTTCAGTTCAATCTTACGAAAGGCTTTTTCTCTTCCAATAGAAAAGGGGGGAAGGGAGATGATGATATTTATACATTCATTAACAATGATCCAGACCTTAAGGTGGTCAATTACTTTTTGACTGGAACTACTGTGACAACCGATGATGGTAATTCCGAAATCATACTTCCAAATACGAAGGTTTCTCTCACGGCAGACAATGGAGATGTGATTGATGAGGCATTCACCAATGCTGATGGCAGTTTCAAATTTCGAGTATATCCGGAAGAACACTATGATTTAATTGGAGAGAAGACAGACTATTTCACCACAAGAAAAGATTTCACTACGATTGGTAAAACGGTCGATAAGACCAAGATGACAGAGTTTGTGACCAATGTGAATTTTGAAACCAAAATCATGATGGATCGCATAGTCTTGGAAAAATCCATAGTCTTGGATAATATTTATTACGATTTAGATAAGTCAGATATTAGGTCAGATGCGGCAATTGTGTTAGACAGTCTTGTTCAGATTATGAATGATAATCCACAGATTTATATCGAATTAGGATCTCATACAGATGATCGAGCAGGTGATGACTACAATTTAAACCTATCAAGAAATAGAGCTCAATCTGCAGTTAGATACATCATTGATAATGGAGTTGCATCTGCTCGTGTCGTTGCAAAGGGCTATGGAGAATCTCAGCTTTTGATAAAAAATGCCCAAACAGAAGAGGAGCATCAGCGAAATAGACGGACAGAATTTAAAGTGCTGAAGTACAATCCGCAGAATGAGGAAAACGATCTTGCTCCTGGAGAAGAGAGTGATGAATATGATCGATTCTTCGATGATTCTGGTAATGGATAAGCCTCAAAGGCTTTTCTTTGCGGCAGCTATAGCTTTTTAATTTAAAATGTCTTTTTTTATCTATTGAAAAATGATAGATTAAAAGAGACTCTTTTCTTTTGGATTGATAATATTAAACCTAATGACTGATCGCTACGCTCAAAGAGGTGTTTCCGCAGATAAAGAAGATGTTCACTCTGCCATTAAAAACATTGACAAAGGATTGTATCCAAAGGCATTCTGTAAAATAGTTGAAGACATTTCCAAAGATCCTGAGTACTGTACTATTATGCATGCTGATGGGGCAGGTACCAAATCATCTTTAGCCTATCTATACTGGAAAGAAACAGGTGACATAAGCGTCTGGAAGGGAATAGCACAGGATGCTATTATCATGAATACTGATGACTTATTATGTGTGGGATGCACAGATAATATTCTATTGTCATCTACTATTGGTAGAAATAAAAATCTGATTCCTGGAGAAGTAATTGCAGAGATCATCAATGGAACAGAGGAAGTATTGCAAATGCTTCGAGATAATGGTGTCGATATTGCGTCTACAGGAGGAGAGACGGCTGATGTAGGAGATTTGGTGAAAACGATTATTGTGGACAGCACTGTCACCGCAAGGATGAAAAGAAATGAAGTGATCAGTAATGATAATATTCGTCCTGGTGATTTGATTGTGGGGTTATCTTCATATGGTCAATCTTCTTATGAAAGAACATATAATGGCGGTATGGGTAGCAATGGATTGACTTCTGCACGTCATGATGTTTTCGCTAATGAGTATTCAGAAAAGTATCCTGAGACATATGACGCAGTAGTTTCTAAAGATCTGATATACAGTGGCTCCAAAAAATTAACTGATGCAGTTGAAGGCTCATCTCTGAATGCGGGTCAGTTAGTTCTTTCCCCAACTCGTACATATGCACCAATAGTTCATGCAATTCTTAAGGAAATTAGGTCTGAAATTCATGGCATGGTACACTGCAGCGGAGGCGCTCAAACCAAAGTGCTACATTTTGTAGACAAGCTGAGGATTGTGAAAGACAACATGCTTCCAACTCCACCACTATTCAATATGATTCAAGAGGAGAGTGGAACAGACTGGAAGGAAATGTATAAGGTTTTCAATATGGGTCATCGTATGGAAATTTACGTAGATGAGGAAGCTGCAGATGAAATCATTGAAATATCTAAATCTTTTAATGTAGATGCTCAAGTGATAGGCAGAGTTGAGGTATCTGAAAAGAAAGAGCTTTTCATTCAGTCAGAGCACGGCATTTTTGAGTACTAATTCTTCTTTGAAACTGTTTCTTGCATAAAAAAAGTCAGCTAAAAGCTGACCTCAGTATTTCATTGTTCTACATCATGATGTGTATGATGATGATGGAATCTGTTTTGTCTCCTCAGTAAAAATTTCCACATGCTATTCCAAATATCATCAAATGCATAGTGAAGTACATTCTTGAGATTAAGCCAATTATTTTGTTTCTTCTTGTTCATCGTGGAGGCTGTTTAGCTGGTTGTATTTCAAATGTACATGATTTTGTTAAAAAACAATATCAGAAAAAAATATCCTATAAAAATTGTACGATTAAGAAATGTTAATCTTTAAATAGTTCAATTTTCCCTTTTTCAAAACTAAAAAAGGAGCCTAAATCATTTTAAACAGCAAGAAATAGCTTTAACTGTATAGATTAAATGCAATCTTAATCCTAGAGAAGAGATGAAGGTGTGTTAATCTCTAGCAGCTATTTCTTATACCAAACACGAATTAGTTGATACCAATGAGATGAACTTTCTCGTCCAGTTCCCAACATGGTGTCGTCACTTCCTTCCTCGTCAGAATCGTGAATGTTAGGAAGGAGAACCGTTTCAATATTTATTATTTCATAGCTATTTTGGCTAATCCACTCATTCATTGAGGAAACAATATCTCCAAATGTTTCAATTTGCGCAGATTTAAATAAGCCTCCTTTTTTTGTGAGTTTTGGTGTGAAATCAATGTGCTCGATCATGGTATTAGTATTAGGGTATCAAAATAAAAAGAGAAATTTATAGATATATTTAAATAAATTCCAGTTTTTTCGATCAATTAAAGAAATCCGTAAAGCTTCTTCTTTTCTCCAATTTTAAGTCTTGCAAGATCGATGCTTTTACTCTTATAGAAAAGAAATAGGATTGTCTCAAACCAAACGGAACCCAATTGAAGTTCATCGTCCAGCAATGTAAATCCCTACTTACTCCAATTCTGGTTTGGGTAAAATCTCTGTTTTCAATATCATACCCTGAATTGAATGTTATTTGAGTTTTAGATGTAAGCCCCAATGACCCATTGAACGATAAGGTCTGATTGATGTCTGAATCTTCAAATCCTCGCTTTGTTCTATTGATAGAATAATTTACTCTAAGAGTCCAAGGCACATTAAAATCAACATATTGCTCTGGGTTGTTTTGGATATTGGTTAATTCTTGTTGCTCATCTTCAGTGAATCCTTCAAAATTGGTTTGTTCACCTCCTGGTCCAAATCCCCCCAAAGCTGTTGAGGTACCTTCTTCGGTATTTGATTGGTTGTTCTTTTTCCGCGGAGATAAATTTAATCCAATGGTAGTATTAGCTCTAGAAAGTTGACCAAGTCCTTGCCCATTGTTCCACGCATATTTGTTTAATCTTTCTTGATCGACAGACCTAATGCCACTACTATTTATAGTTTCAGAGTTCAGTTTATATATGTAAGGATCTAGTGCTCCGGTAAAGTTGACTGATATTTTTCCATCAAAGAAACTGGTCCTAGCATTAATATTAATTGGGCTTAGCTTAAAAGCCTCTGCCGCTAAATTGTACCCTGAGCTTATACCTAGATTATCAAATATTTTCACTTTTCTAAAGCCATTGACAGTGTCTTTTTTACTGGCTACTTTCATCTCTATGTTATTGGTGAGGCTAAAACCTATAGTTTTACTTTCATTGCCTTGGGGCGAACCATAAGCAAATCCTTGATACTTACTGACAGTTTGAAAGTTATTGCCTGTAGAATCTATTTGCACCTTTTTAAAAACTCCATATTTAGTGCTACTAAAATCAGGATTATATGAAAATGACAGGCTTGGTGTCATTACATGTCTAACAGCTTGAAGTTTACCTTTTGAAAAAAATTTGGTCCCATAAATTCGAGTATTTAAGGAAGCTCCTGATGACCAACTGCCTGCTCTGCTAAAACCGTCTAACGTATCTATTCTAACTGACTTTTCCGATTCTATGTAGGTGTAATCTAGTTCTTTGTCGTACCACAAGTCTGTATAACTGAAAGAAGGGTTTAAAGTAAAGAACTTCAAAACACTCATGGAGGTTGAGATAGGAATGGTGTGTTTACCGCCTATCTGAGAACGATCCAGAATAGCATCTAAATTTTCAGAATTGTAATCAAGTATTTCACTATCCTGATCTCTTGAATTAGCAACATCAAAGTCAAATTGATTGTAAGAAATCGCTTGATTTGAAATTTCATTTTTTGCCACGAAATTATGACTGAAATTTAATTTAGCTAGCGGAGATTTAGACGACTTTACAAGATCTTGAAAAGGATAAATTCTGCTCATATTTAGAGTGAAATCAGGAAGTGTTAGACTCATGATTCCAGTTCTAACATTTTGACTATGCCTCAAATTACTGGACATGTTAAAAGGTGTCCCTTGAAATCGTTTAGAGTAGCTTACGTTAGATGTAAACTGACTATTGATACTTCTTTCGATATCCTGATTGACTAAATTGTTGTTCTCAGAATAGCTTTGAGTACCAGCAGATACAGAGGCAGATATGGAGGAATTACCTCTTGTCTCAGGAGTGTGATTCCATCTAACCCAGAAGTCATTTTGGACCTGCGCATCTTCTGCATCCCCAATCAATAATTTATTGTAGGATAAATTTAGAGCACCTCTGAAAGCATACCTTTTAACATAATTGGTTGTAGTATTCAGAGCACTTGCACCTTTAGAATATATGTCACCTGTTATTCTCAAATCTACATAATCGCTTATGGCAAAATAATAACCGCCATCTCTTAGAAAAAATCCTCTTAGTTGCTCTTCTCCATAGGAAGGTACAATGATTCCAGACGTTTTTTCTTTCGGTTGAGGGAACATTCCAAAAGGTAGAAAGAGAGGTGTGGGGAGGTCTCTGAATTTCATGTGAAATGGTCCAGAAACTATTTTTTTGTTTGGGATTACCTTCAACTTGCTAGACTCAATCGAGAAATGAGGATCTTCAAGATTACATGTTGTGTAACTAGCTCTGGTTACAAACATTTCATCATCTTCGTTTTTTCTTACGTCTTCGCCATGCATGTAGCCACCTTGCTGCTCGGTAATCACTCCTTTTATTAGCGCTCTTTTTGATTTGAAATTATAGAGTATATCGTCTGTGACATACACTTCAGGACCATCAGTAAACATTGGCTTACCAATTTTCTTTCCCGTGCTGTCAGTGATAAAATAAGATTTGATTGTTCTAGAACCCCAGTCTACATCTGTTCTTTCAGCATCTAACTGAATTTGACCATAGTCTATATGAGTATCACCATAGAGATAGAATTTCCTATCATTCACTTTGAAATAAAGGGAATCCTTAGCGTCATAATTGATAGTTGTGGTAATATCCCCTTTTGGTTTTGGAGGGAGATTGTTAATACTGTCATTCGGGATGGAATCAGCAAGCGCCATTTTTGATTCCATTTTTTTACCAAAAGACGCATTAAAATCTTGCGAAAAAAGGCTTCCAAATGTGAAAAAACATACAATTGCGATTAGACCCCTCAACTCTTACTTCTTTTTTGAAAATGAACTCTTACCAAACTATCTTTGAGATGAAATATTTTTTGCATTAATGGCAGATTTTTTGCTAATGGCGATGTTGTATGTCTACCAGACGTGCTTTGATTTATAACTTTAGTGTAAAAGTATTTCATTTTCGAATTAAATAGATGCTGTGAGAAATTCTGTTCTTCTAATTGGCCTGTTTTTATTTCTAGTCTTACCTTCATTTCATTCTGTGAAAGAGGAAAATTTTGCTGTCACAAAAATTGTGATAGATGCTGGTCATGGCGGTAAAGATCCCGGAACATTGGGTTCCTACTCTCAAGAAAAGGAAATAGCTCTCAAGGTTTCGCTGCTTGTTGGCGAATACTTGGAAAAATATATTCCAGGTGTAGAAGTAATTTATACTCGAAAAAATGATTCGTTTATTCATGCTAGAAACCGTCCTAGTATCGCTAATGGACAAAATGCAGACTTGTTTGTTTCGATCCACGCAAATTCCTTACCAAGATCTACCAGTGAGGAAAGAAAGGCTAGAATAAGAGGAACAGAAGTTTATGTAATGGGTGCTCAAAATACAGGCAGAGCATTAGAGGTGGCAAAAAGAGAGAACTCAGTGATCTTTTTGGAAGAAGATTATGAGGATAACTATGACTTCAATCCAGAATCTGATGAGTCATACATTCTCTTTAATCTCACTCAAGCTGCCTATCAAGATAATAGCCTTATTCTTGCAAGTTTGATTGATGAGCAATTGACAAAGCGTGCTGGAAGAAAAAGCTATGGAGTAAAACAATCAAGCTTATACGTGCTTTGGAGTACTGCTATGCCTAGCGTCTTAGTGGAGATTGGCTACCTTTCAAACCTAAGGGAAGAAAAAGAGTTAAATGATCCAAAAGTGCAAGAATACATCGCTTCTGGAATTTATCGAGCAATAAAGGAGTACAAAGAAGTATTCGATTCTCAAAATTAAAAATGATCAATTGTGTCAAAAGAATTTAAAATAGGTCTCATTACTGTAGTCGCAGGAGCACTTCTTTATTATGGATTTAACTTCCTAAGAGGTTCAGACTTATTTTCACCATCAAATAGATACTATGTCATGTATACTAACGTGACGGGTTTAAGTGTTTCTAACCCCATATATTTTAATGGACTGCCAGTAGGACGAGTAAGCGGATTTAAACTCCAACAAAAAAAAGGCAGAATAGTAGTCTCATTGGATGTTGATGAAGGTGTTTTCATTGGACAAGATGCGACAGCAACTTTGGCTAATGATGGTTTATTTGGTGGAAAAGCGGTATTACTAGATGTAGGAATCTCTAGTGTCGCTATGGAGGCAGGAGACACTTTGGAATCAGTGATGGATGAGGGAATGTTGGATCAAATTGAACCAATTACAGATAACTTAAACACTACCATTACTAAGATCAATACCTTATTGGACCATCTCAATAACACGGACATAACAGGCGCTGTTGACACCATTAAGTATTCAATAGGATTGTTAACGGAAAAAATGAATAAAATTGATGTTCAAGAGCCCATCAATAATATGAATGATATGATTCTTAGCTTCAAGGATCGATCTGATCAATTAGAGGGTGTTTTGAATAGTTCTAAATCCTTGATGGATTCACTCAATTCACTGCCTCTAAATAGTGTCATTGATAACTTAAATGGATCAATGGCTAAAATGAATGAGATGATGGCAGCTATTCAATCAGAGGAAGGAACCATAGGAAAACTTATAAATAATGACTCTGTCTATAATTCTATGAATCAGGTAATGCTTGACTTAGACGCATTACTTATTCATTTCAATAACTACCCTAAAGATTTTATGAGTCCGCTGGGGAGAAAAAATAAAAAGTTAAAAGGAGTTTCAACAGAGGAGGATAATTAATCCAAAAATGGACATTCAATTCAATAAAAATGAAGATGCTAATAAGCAGTTAGTATATAAGCTCAATAAGCGACTTGAGAAAGTAAAACTAGGCGGAGGAGAAAAAAAAATAGCTTCTCAACATAAAAAAGGAAAGTTAACAGCTCGTGAGCGTGTTGACTATTTGATTGACGATCCGAGTGATTTCTTGGAGATCGGAGCATTTACCGCTGACGGGATGTACAAAGAGCAGGGCGGTTGTCCATCAGCAGGTGTAGTAACTGGAATAGGTAAGGTTTCTGGAAGGCAATGCATAATTGTTGCTAATGATGCCACGGTAAAAGCGGGTGCATGGTTTCCGATGACTGCTAAGAAAAATCTGAGAGCTCAAGAGATCGCGATTGAGAATAAAATTCCAATCATCTACTTGGTGGACAGTGCGGGAGTATTTCTTCCAATGCAAGACGAAATATTTCCAGACAAAGAACACTTTGGGAGACAATTTCGCAACAATGCGGTCATGTCCTCCATGGGGATAATTCAAGTAGCAGCTATCATGGGTAGCTGCGTAGCTGGGGGAGCTTATCTTCCTATTATGGCAGATGAAGCACTGATTGTGGAAGGTACAGGCTCAGTATTCTTAGCGGGTAGCTATTTAGTGAAGTCAGCTGTTGGAGAAACCATTGATAATGAGACCTTAGGAGGAGCTGCTACTCACTGTGAAATATCAGGTGTTACAGATAATAAATGCAAAGACGATAGAGACGCATTAGACTCCATCAAACGAATTTTTGATAAAGTAGGAGATCCTGAAAATGCAGGATTCAATAGGACGGAAACAAAACTGCCTCAAAAGGAATTAAAAGATATCTACGGAGAGTTTCCAGCAAGCAGAAACATTCAATATGACATGGTTGATGTCATCAAATGCCTAGTTGATGACTCTGAATTTGACCAATACAAAGAGCTTTACGGTCAATCTATTGTTTGTGGTTACGGACGAGTTGATGGCTGGAGTGTTGGAATCGTGGCAAATCAGAGAAAAGTTGTCAAAACTAAAAAAGGTGAGCTGCAAATGGGTGGAGTTATCTATTCCGACTCAGCTGATAAGTCTGCTCGCTTTATAATGAACTGTAATCAGCGTAAAATTCCGTTGGTGTTTCTGCATGATGTGAATGGGTTTATGGTAGGTTCTAGATCAGAGCATGGTGGTATTATTAAGGACGGAGCTAAAATGGTTAATGCCGTGGCAAACTCGGTAGTGCCAAAGTTTAGCATTGTGATGGGTAGCTCATATGGTGCTGGTAATTACGCAATGTGCGGGAAAGCCTATGATCCAAGATTGATATTTGCTTGGCCTACTGCAGAGATAGCCGTAATGAGTGGTGGTTCAGCTGCTAAAACGCTACTTCAGATCGAAATAGCTTCTGCTAAAGCAAAGGGAAAAGAACTGACGGAGGAAGAGAAACAGGCTCAATTGAAAAAAATTGAAGATTCTTACAAAGAAAAGCTTAGTCCATATTATGCAGCTTCTCGTCTTTGGGTAGATGGCATCATAGATCCAATTGATACAAGAAGAGCTATTTCTACTGGAATTGAAATGGCTAACCACTCGCCAATTGAAAAGAACATGAATGTTGGAGTTATCCAAACATAGTAGCCTTGCTAAAAGAAAAAGAAATAAAATCACTTATTGTTCTACTAGATGATGAAGATCATGAGGTAGTTTCTCATGTAGAAGAAAAAATCATGTCGGAAGGGACGAGTATTATTCCTTTGCTTGAGAGTGAGTGGGAAAGTACGTTCAATCCTATTATTCAACGAAAGATTGAAGATTTGGTGCACGAACTTCAATTTGAATTACTAAGAGAAAGATTTTTAGAGTGGAAAGAGGATGGTGCTGAAGACCTAATGGAAGGACTTTGGATAGTAGCCACTTATCAATATCCTGACTTGGAATTAGAGGAGCTACATTTAGAGATAGAGCAACTTCACCATGAGCTCTGGAGGCAGATGAATGAGGATATGATGCCTTATGATCGTATCAAGATATTTAATGATGTATTCTTTAATAAATTCAAATTCAGAGCTAATACGAAGAACTTCCATTCGCCTGCTAATTCTATGATTAACAGTGTCTTGGAGTCTAAAAAGGGAAATCCCATTTCACTCTGTGCAGTGTATTTAATGCTTGCACAAAAAATGGATTTACCCATTTTTGGAGTTAACCTTCCTAATCTTTTCATTCTCACTTACCAACTGGGGAAAGAGTCTTTCTATATCAATGTGTTTAATCGTGGACTCATCTTTACTAGATCAGATATAGATAACTATCTAGAAAATCTACAATTACAAAAACAAGATATTTTCTACGAACCATGTTCGAACTTGGCTATTATTCTCCGTGCTTTGAGAAACCTAATTGTCTCTTTCGAAAAGTTAGGTGACTATCATAAAGCAGACGAAATGAAGTTGATCCTCCAAAAAATGGACGATCAATACTTCAGTCTTTAAGTAAAACCATTCTCAACCTTTACTCGAAGTAAATATCCTTTTCAGGAGATTATCTGGGGTTTTATATCTATTTCTAGTGAAAAATTCCATTCCATAAATTGATCAAAAGCAACACTTTTATAAAGATTGCGTTTAGGACTTTAATATTTTAGTTACTTTTAGGACTTTAATAAAAATTTAATGGGAAAATATTCAATAGGAGAGTTTGAAGAAGTAGTAATGCTTACTGTGGCTATACTCTACGAAGATGCATATGGAATCTCTATTAAGGAGGATATAGAAAACAGGATGCAGAGGAAGGTAAGTGTTGGTGCTATGCGAACAGCACTTAGCCGCTTGGAAAAAAAAGGCTTTCTAAGATCTGAGTTTGGAGAAGCAACAGCAGTAAGAGGGGGAAAACGGAAAAGATATTTCAGAGTAACTACAGAAGGCAAGAAGGCACTAGAACAGGTGATGGAATCACGTAAAAAACTATGGGAAGCGATTCCATCTATGGCTTTTGATTTTACGCTAGGGTGAGTGATTATCCACACATAGCACCACCTAAAATTCCTTTAAAATTTTTAAAGTGGTTTTGTCGAAAGGATCTCATTGAGGATGTTGAAGGAGATCTTGAAGAACTCTTTTCAGAGAGGATTTCGACAAATAGTAAGACAGCCAAACTCAGATACTGTCTGGATGTGCTTTTACTACTTCGACCAGAAATAATAGGAAACTTCAAAATTAATAACGGACTAATCAATTTCAGTATGCTAAAAAATTATCTAAAAATTGCGCTAAGAAACGCGCTACGGTATAAAGGTTATACAGCTTTGAATCTTATGGGTCTTGTGGTAGGTATAGCATCAAGTTTGCTTATCCTACTATGGGTACAGGATGAGGTTCAAATGGATAAGTATCACGCCAATGGAGATGAAATTTATCAGCTTTTTAGAAATATGAAGCAAACAAGTGGAACCACAAATACTACTTTTTCTATTCCAAAACCAGCTGCAGATCTTATTCAATCAGAATACCCAGAAGTGAAACAAGTGGCCTCAGTTAGTTGGCCTATTTCATTTAAGTTTTCCTACAAGGAGAAAAAGTCAGATGAGGAGGGTAGGTATGTGACTAGAGAATTTTTAGACATGTTTTCATTTCCTCTTTTGGAAGGAGACAAAGAAACGGCGTTAAATGACCCAGGATCTATTCTTATTTCTGAAAATGTAGCTGAGAAATTTTTCGGAAAGAATTGGTCTTTAGAAGTCATTGGTAAAACCATTCGACTAGACAATAATAGAGATGCTATTATCACTGGTGTTTTTGAAAACACTAGACCGGATTCATCAATGGAATTCGAATATTTGCTCCCAGCTCATGAATATGTCGGTAGAAATGATTGGATGAATGATTGGGGAAACGGCAGTTTTGGTGTATTCTTTACGGTAGATTCAGAAAAAGAGGCTAAAGTAGTATCTGAACGAGTACGCAATGAAATAAAGAATCATACATCAGGACAAGAAAATTCTGGAGAGGAATTAGTCATACATAAGTTTGAAGATTATTATCTGTATTCTAATTGGGATAATGGAGTAATCAATGGCGGAAGAATTGATTATGTTAAAATTTTAAGCATAATCGCAATCTTTATTCTTGTTGTCGCTTCTGTCAATTTCATGAATTTAGCAACCGCTAGATCAGGAAGAAGGTCTAAAGAAATTGGTTTGAGAAAGGTTATGGGAGCACATAAATCTTCCATCAGTATTCAGTTTTTTATCGAATCTCTATTGCTATCCCTTCTTTCCGCTATTCTTTCCGTTTTTATTGTTTGGCTATTGTTGCCAAGTTTTAATGTATTGGTTGATAAGCATCTTTTCATAGATCTGTCACAAGCCATTACTTGGTATTTCTTGGGAGGTGTCACGCTCTTGGTAGGTGTTTTTTCTGGTATTTACCCCGCTCTTCTTTTACCCACCTTCAATATTATTCAGTCTTTAAAAGGAGCTGTCAAACAATCGACAGGAGCCGCTGTTTTCAGGAAAGGATTAGTGGTTTTTCAGTTTGCTATAAGTACGCTTCTTATCGTAGGAACAAGTGTTATCTATCTTCAATTAGACTATGTTTTGAATAAGGACCTAGGGCTCGATAAAGAAAATTTAGTAGTTCTCAACATGGGCGGCAGCTTTGGTGATCGATTAGAAACATACAGAAATGAAATTAAAAAAATTCCTCAGGTAAAAGCGATGACTGTTTCTTCGGGTAACCCTTTAGAATATGGTAGATCCACAAGTTCGATGCGCTGGGCTGGAATGGCTGATGAAAGCTATGAGGTCAATATTTTAATCTCAGATGAGCATTTTATAGAAACGATGGGAATGGAAATCAAAGAAGGTAGAGATTTTGAAGCTCAACTTTCTGATTCTACTAATTTTATCATCAATGAGGTGATGGCAGAACTCATGGGATTTGATGATCCTATTAATCAGAAACTTACCTTTTGGGGAATAAAAGGGAAGGTGGTAGGAGTAGTAAAGAACTTTCATATGCGCAACATGCATGAGCCCATTGCACCGCTAGTTATTAGTTGTATTGATCCCGCACGAGAAAGTTTAGCATTAGTTAGAATTCAGGGCAATCCCAATTCCGCACTTGAGTCTATAGAGAAAGTGAATTCGCAACTAAATCAGAACGCTGATTTTAATTACCAATTCGTAGATCAAGTTTATGAGGAAAGCTATAAAAGTGAAATGACGGTGAGTACGCTGGCTAACATTTTTGCAGGGATTTCCATATTCATTTCTTGCCTTGGATTGTTTGGGCTTTCTGCCTTTTCTGCAGATCAAAGGTCGAAGGAAATTGGTGTTCGAAAGGTGCATGGTGCAAGCGTCTCACAGTTGGTTCTTTTGCTATCAAAAGATTATTCTAAACTTATGATCCTAGCATTTTTAATAGCTGTGCCATTTGCATATATGTATGCAAATGAGTGGTTATCTAACTTTGAGTTTAGAACACAATTGAATCCAATCTTCATTGCTTTAGCTGGAGTTATTACATTCATCATTGGCGCACTTACGGTCAGTTTTAAATCGTTTCAAGCGGCAAAAGTCAATCCATCAAAAACGCTTAAGGATGAATAGAATTCTTCCTTTCAAGGGGTTTGTGTAGGTGAATGTAGTGACAGGTGATGTTTTTTGCCTTGCGATTATCAAAAAGGTTAGTATTTCAAAATACTAACCTTTTTTAATGAGTGAGTATCTTGCTTTTATGAAATCAGTAGAGCAAGTCATGATTGAGTTAGAGTCTATGGCAGACCCTGAATACATCTCCAAAATGGAGTATTTTGGAATTAAAAAAGGCACGTCTGCCTACGGAATCAAGCATGCGGTATTAAAGCCATTGGCTAAAGAGATAGGCAAGAGTCAAGAGTTGGCCAATGAGCTTTGGAATCAGCCTGTGCATGAGGCCAAACTGATGGCAATACATCTTTCTGAACCTAAAAAATTTGCAGAAGAGACAGCAGAAAAATGGACATCTGAGTGCTACTCCTGGGATATGGTAGATGGTATTGGAATGAAAATTCTACCAAAAACAGAATTTGTTTACTTCAAGATTGATGAATGGAGTTTTCGTGAGCCTGAATACGAAAAACGAATGGCATTTGCAGCCATGGTGGGAGTTTCAATGCATCAGAAAAAAACGCCAGACACACGAATTGCGGAATTTTTTCCAACGATAGAAAGAGAAGCTTGGGATGATAGGAATTTTGTAAAGAAAGCCGTGAATTGGTCTTTGAGACAAATAGGTAAACGCAGTTTAGAGCTGAACAAGCAAGCAATAGAAGTAGCGAAAAGAATCAAATCGCAGGATACAAAAGCTGCCAGATGGATAGCCAATGATGCGCTAAGAGAATTGAGAAGCGATAAAATTCAAGAAAGATTAATTAAAAAATAGTAACTCTCAATTTTAAGTACCGAAAGCCAATAAGTAGTCCTTTACCCACTCGTAATGGACAGTGTGTGTGTCCTCATGACCTTCTTTCAGGATGTGACCTTTCAAGATTTGATCAGACATAAACTCTACTTTAATCTCGTTTTTCAGACTCAAAAATCGTCTCCCAAAAATTTTATAAATCACCTCTTTAGCCCCCCAAATAGTACACAGTTTTTCAAGATCATCTTTATATTTCATCTCTGATTTATGAAGAAACTTCATTTGAACCAATTGATGTTTTTCCCTAGGACGTTCCATGTCAATGCCACATGGTTTCTTTAAGTGAATCATTGCAGCAGCGATAGGGAAAGAATGGGAGATGGAAATGTTCGCGTAACTATTCTCTAGGAAAGGTTTCCCATTGTCGTATTTACTTATCCCCTGATAATCGAGCCCAAATGAATCGCATAAACTTTTTACGAGCACTCTGCCTATGATCCACTCTGCTTGCCTCACTGGAGCAAGTTCAGCTGGAAAAGGCTCAGGAGATAGATAAGGAAGTTCTAAAAAGGTTTCTTGAATGTTCCAGACAGCATACGCTGAATGTTCATCAATCTTCTTACTCAATAGTAGGGGCATGAAGCAATTGTAATAATTTTGTAGTCCAAATGAGCAATATAGAAGTAAAAAAACTCCATTCCTTCTCAGGTCACAACGACAGTATATACAGTCTTGAAAAAATGGATGACTCTCGATTTTTTTCATCAGGAGGAGACGGTTTAGTGGTCTTGTGGAATTTAGAGTCACCAGACGAGGGAGAAGTTATTGTAAAGACACCAGAGTCCATCTATGCTATGGCCTTCGATCAAGGTTCGAATCATCTGCTAATTGGTCAAAATAATTCAGGCATTCATAAAGTCAGTGTTGCTGAAAAGAAAGAAGTAAAATCGATTGAGATCGGTAAGTACCAAATTTTTGCTTTGAAATTGCATGAAGATAGAATTTGGGCAGGCTTATCCTCTGGAGAAGTTGTGATCTTATCTTCTGATTTGGAAGTATTGCATAGAGAAAAGTATGCTTCTGATAGAGCAAGGAGTATTGATTTTGCCGATGGAGAAGCTGCCGTGGCATTTAGTGACAATACCATTAAAATCATTGACACTAAGACTTTCGAAGTTTTGAGAGAGTTGAAAGGGCATAAAAATTCCGTTTTTACAGCCAAGTATCATCCATCAGGTAAATATCTATTGTCAGGAAGTAGAGATGCTCAACTCAAAGTTTGGGATACGAGTGTGAGTTATGTTTTGAGAGAATCTATTGAAGCTCATCTATACAGTATCAATGATGTCACCTTTCGCGCTGACGGTAAATATTTTGTGAGCGGAAGCATGGATAAGTCCATAAAGCTTTGGGATGCATTAAATTTTAAACTGAAAAAAGTATTAGATAAGCATAGACACGCAGGACATGGAAATAGCGTTAATAAGCTAATTTGGATGAATTATCGTGACTTGTTAGTAACTTGTAGCGATGATCGTACTATATCTATCTGGGAAATAATTATCGAAGAATGAAGATCACGCCATTAGAGATTCGCCAAAAGGATTTTGAGAAGAAGTTAAGGGGATATGATAAGGATGAGGTAAACGCTTTTTTGCTCTCGTTATCCAACGAGTGGGAGCGTGTGTTAGATGAAAACAAAGAGCTCAATATTAAGCTACAGCATGCGAATAAAGAAGTAGAGAAGCTACGTCAGGTGGAGAGTTCTCTATATAAGACACTCAAAACAGCAGAAGATACTGGCGCTAATATGATAGATCAGGCCAACAAGGCGGCTGAGCTTCATATGAAAGAAACGCAGATGAATGCGGAAGGCCTTCTTAGCGAGTCTAAGTCTAAGGCACGCGCAATGATAGAGAAGGCTGAAATGGAGGCGAGACAGATCATTGAAGAATTACAAGATGCGGTAAAAGTAATTGAGCAAAATCATAGAGACATTGAGAGCCATCGTCAAATTGCTATTTCAGAACTGAAAAACCTTTCTGTTACACTTATAGAAAAGGTAGAGCGTAGTTCGGGGGAAACCAAAGAATTCAAATTTGACAATTACGTAAAGCGAGTAAAGGAACTCGCTCGTGATAGTGATGAAAAAATAAAAGCTGAAAAAACGGAGGTAGAAGCTGTTTTTAAAAAAATAGATACACCTTCTATTGAAGAAAGAATAGCTGAAGATAATGCTGAAGAACAGCCTAAGCAAAAACCAATAGAGCCTATTCGTAATGAAGAAGAGGTAAACATTGAAAAGGTGGTTGAGCCCAAGCCTGAAAAAATAGTAGAGCCTAAAATTGAGGTAAAACAAGAGCCCGTTTTAGTAGAAAAGAGCCCTGATACAGAACCTGAAATAACTAAGGAAGAGCCAAAGATTAAAGAAGTTGCCTTTGGAAATTCCGAGCCAAGAAAGGTTAAGCAAGTCATTAGGAAAAGGCGAAGGAAAGAAGCTTCACAAGGAGGTTCTACAGATCCATCTCCAAAAGAAGAGGAGAAAAAAGGACCCAAAATATCTAGAACAGTATCCTTCTTTGATCAATTAGACACGGATTCATAAATTATCATGGGACAGGTTTCGTTAGAAGGCATGGAGTTCTTTGCCAAACATGGGTACTATGAAGAAGAACGTACCATTGGTAATAAATACAGTGTAGACATTACTCTTGATGTAGATTTTACTGATGCAACGACTGATGATAAACTGGAGGGCACTGTCAACTATGAAAAAGTTTATGAGATAGTGTCTGATGTAATGGGTAATGAAGCTAAACTACTAGAGCATCTTGCTGGAAAAATTATAAAGACAATTAGGAGTTCATTTCCTTCCGTCAGAAAAGTAGCCGTAAAAGTCAGTAAACATAATCCACCTATTAAGGGGCTCTGTAAAAAAGCAACTGTTAGCTTGGAGGGCTAAACAAATACAAATCCTCTTCCGTCACTCTCATCATAAAACTCTATTTTTTTGCCCACTAAAAACATCATTTCATGTTTTTGAACAAGAATCTGGACATCATCAATAAAGTATTCGTCATCCTTCTCTTTCTTCTTATCAAAACCAAGTTTGAATCCAACACCACAACCCATTCCTTTTGTAGCAATTCTTAATCCATATCCTTCCGGTATGCCCTTGTTTTTAAGGATATTTTTTACCTCTTCCAACGCTCGTTCAGATATTTCTACTGGCAAACTCATACTACTTTTCGTTTTCTGCGTTTCTTCATTTTAACGACCTCTCTTCAAATACTGTTTGTGAAGTATTAGGTGCTCCAAATCCAGTGCCTACAAAATTTTAGGTAAAGTTATGAAGGTATGATTTAGGTCGAGCTAATATTAGAATCTCCAAATCGTAAAGTGACCCCACTTTGTGGGCAAAAGTATTATTTTTGACATTCATCCAAATAAAACAATCCAACAAATGGAAATGGTTTACGACCTTTTAAAAATTACTCTGCCAGCAGGACTGGTTTTATACTTAGCATACTTGCTTGTGCGATCATTCTTGCAAAAGCAATTGGATGAGGTAGCGTTTGGAGTAAGACAAAAAAATCAAGAAGTCATCATTCCAATTAGGCTGCAAGCATATGAAAGAGTCATATTATTATTAGAAAGAATAACTCCAAGTAATTTGGTGGCTAGACTTAATAATCCTGACTATTCAGCTAGTGAATTTCAGCATATTCTTATTCACGAGATTAGGAATGAATTTAACCATAACATGTCGCAACAGTTGTACATGTCTGAAAGTGCATGGACCTATGTGACTACTGCTGTAGAGCAAACGGTCTCTCTTATTAATGCCTCAGTAAATAGTATGAATGAAGAGTCTAAAGGAATAGATTTAGCGAAAGCCATTCTTCAAAATGGATCGGGACAAGAAATAGAGACATCAAAACAAGCAATCAAGTTCATCAAAGAAGAGATTCAAGAAGTATTCTAAATGAGCAAAACGAAGAAAATATGGACAAAAGCGAAGGAAGTTGCGAAGGACAATAACCGAATAAGAGCCGTAATTTCTAGCGCTAAAGAGAAGATTCAAAGACTTACTAATAATTCAGAAGAATTTCAAGAGTTTAGGTCTAAGCTTGATCTTCTTTTAAGAATGGCAAAGGCACATATTGCTGGTGAGTTTAAAGCGTTCTCATGGAAGACAATTCTGCTTATCATTTTTGGTCTCTTGTATTTTATTGCTCCCTTAGATGTTATACCCGACTTTCTTCCCGCATTAGGATATTCAGATGATGTTTCTATTGTTTATTTCATCTTTCAAAAACTGAGTGAGGATATTGAGCGATTTAGTGAATGGGAAATTGCACAGACAAAGTCAATTAATTAGTGGCACATCAACGTAATAATCATGTCTAAGAAAACGGCAGTTATCATTGGAGCAACTGGTCTAGTTGGTAAAGCTTTAGTAAGGCTTTTGCTTGATAAGGATTATTATGAAAAAATAACAGTAGTGACCAGACGAGAGTTGAGTATTAAAGATAATCGACTGAACGTATTGATTGTAAAAGACTTTGAAAAATTAGAAGAATATGGCTCTGAGCTAAATGGGAATGATTTCTATAGTTCATTGGGTACTACTAGAAAGATTGCGGGCTCTAAAGAGGCTTTCCTCAAAGTAGATGTAGACTACCCTTTAAGGTTTGCAAAAATTGCGAAAAGTCAAACTGATTTTGATCAGTTTTTAGCTGTGACATCTTTAGGTGCCAATTCAAACTCTCCGCTTTTCTATAATATCGCTAAAGGCAGATTGGAAGACGAACTTGAGAAGTTAGAGTTGAAATCATTGAAAATTTTCCAGCCTTCACTTTTAATTGGATATCGAGACGAATTTAGGTTGGGTGAAGAAATAGGAAAGTTTTTTAGTTCACTTTTTTCATTTTTCGCAATTGGATCAAAGAATCGATTATGGTCTATCAGAGGTGAGGAGGTAGCAATGGCGATGTATAAAGAAGCGCAAGTTGATAGGTCTGGCGTAATTAAATATAACCCTGACAGAATGATTAAAATCGCATACTCGTGATCGCTGTAACACAACGGGTGAGTAATGCTTCAGTTACTATCGATGGTAGTTTGAAATCAGAAATTGGTCTAGGCTTGTTGGTTCTCTTGGGTATTGAGGAAGCTGATAATCAAGAAGACATAGAGTGGCTATCAAAAAAAATCACAAATATGAGAATTTTCACAGATTCTGAAGGAGTGATGAATGATAGTATCCTAGATAAGGATGGGGAGCTATTGGTAGTAAGTCAGTTTACACTTCATGCGAGCACTAAAAAAGGGAATAGGCCATCTTACATTAAAGCAGCTAGACCAGATGTCGCTATACCGCTTTATGAATCATTTGTTAACGCTACTCAAACGCTAATTAATAAGCCTGTTCAAACAGGTGAATTTGGTGCAGATATGAAGGTGTCTTTAGTAAATGATGGACCAGTGACCATACTAATAGACACCAAGGACAGGAAGTGAGCTCCTGTAAATAGAGAGTTATTAATCAATTTATCTCATTGGGTATTTAACTTATCTATTAATTAACCAATCCTTCTATTCAACCAATCTACTAATTAACCTACCTTTGCGCTTTATTTAAGACGGACTCAGCAAAGACTACTTATAAATAGTTGCTAAGTCAAAAGGGAATCAATGAAAAACATTCGAAATTTCTGCATAATAGCACATATAGATCACGGTAAAAGCACACTGGCAGATCGCCTTTTGGAATTTACTAGCACGGTCTCAGATAGAGATATGCAGGCTCAATTGCTTGACAATATGGACCTTGAGCGCGAGCGAGGGATCACCATTAAAAGTCACGCCATTCAAATGGATTATGAGCTAAATGGAGAGAGCTATGTGCTTAACTTAATTGACACACCTGGTCATGTCGATTTTTCTTATGAAGTATCCAGATCCATTGCTGCCTGCGAGGGAGCATTATTAATTGTTGACGCTTCTCAGGGAATTGAAGCTCAAACTATCTCAAATCTGTACTTAGCACTGGAACACGATCTTGAGATCATACCTGTGTTGAATAAAATTGACCTTCCAGGAGCAATGCCAGAAGAGGTCTCAGATCAAATTATTGATTTAATTGGTTGTGAAAAAGAAGACATAGTACATGCAAGCGCCAAAGAAGGGATAGGAATCACAGACATATTAGAGGCAATCGTTGCTAAAGTGCCAGCACCTAAGGGAAACCCTGAGGAGGAACTACAAGCTATGATTTTCGACTCTGTATTCAACTCTTACAGAGGGATTGAAGTATTCTTTAGAGTTTTTAATGGTACTCTGAATAAAGGAGACAAAGTAAAATTTGTCAATACGGGAAAAACGTATGACGCTGATGAAATAGGCGTTTTAAGGTTAGATCATGAGGCTAAAAAGTCAATTGGGGCGGGAAATGTAGGCTACCTCATTTCAGGAATTAAAGTAGCTAAAGAGGTAAAAGTAGGTGATACGATTACGCATTTTGATCGTCCTACACAAAAAGAAATTAAAGGTTTTGAAGATGTAAAGCCGATGGTTTTTGCAGGTATTTACCCTGTAGAAACAAGCGAGTTCGAAGAGCTCCGTGCAGCAATGGAGAAGCTGCAATTGAATGATGCTTCGCTAGTGTGGGAGCCAGAAACTTCAGCTGCTTTGGGCTTTGGATTTAGGTGTGGATTCTTAGGGATGCTTCACATGGAAATTATCCAAGAAAGGCTGGAAAGAGAGTTCGATATGACGGTGATTACGACCGTTCCTTCAGTTCAATTTCATGTCATCCAGCATGATGAATCTATCCTTAAAGTGAGTGCTCCGTCAGAGCTACCAGACCCCACTTTATTCAGTCATATTGAAGAGCCATTTATTAGAGCTCAAATCATTTCAAAAGCCGAATATATCGGGCCAATTATAGCCCTTTGTATTGACAAAAGGGGAGAGATAAAAAACCAAGTTTATCTGACTTCAGATAGAGTAGAATTGACATTCGAACTGCCTCTTGCTGAGATTGTTTTTGACTTCTTCGACAAGCTTAAAACTATATCACGAGGGTATGCTTCATTGGATTACGAATTGATTGGTTATCGTCAATCAAATATGGTGAAATTGGATATCATGTTGAATGGAGATAAAGTGGATGCATTATCAGCTATTGTACATAGAGACAAGGCGTATGATTGGGGTAAGAGACTATGTGAAAAGCTGAGAGAATTAATCCCAAGACAGATGTTTGAAATCGCTGTTCAGGCAGCAATAGGAACAAAAATTGTGGCGAGAGAGAGTGTGAAGGCCATGCGTAAAAATGTGTTGGCGAAGTGCTATGGAGGTGATATTTCTAGGAAAAGAAAATTACTTGAGAAGCAGAAAAAAGGAAAGAAAAGAATGCGTCAGGTTGGTAATGTAGAAATACCACAAGAAGCATTCATGGCTGTATTAAAATTAGACTAAAAATCAAGTTAAGTATGCCTACAATCATTGACGGAAAGAAGGTCTCAAAAGACATCAAAAGTGAAATTGCAGAGAAGGTATCTTTCTATAAATCAGAAGGGAAAAGAGCTCCTCATTTAGCAATTATAATCGTGGGTGATGACGGTGCAAGTCATACTTACGTAAATGGGAAGATTAACGCTTGTAAAGCGGTAGGCTTTGACTTCACATTGATGCACTTTGCTAGTACCATGTCTGAAGCGAAATTGATCAAACATATCGATCAACTGAATGATGATGAAGATATTGATGGTTTTATAGTTCAAATTCCATTGCCAGATCACATCTCTGATGAGCACATTATGGAGCACATAAAGCCTCTAAAAGATGTGGATGGATTTACCAATCAGAATTTTGGAAGCATCATTTCAAAAAATCAATTGTTACTCCCAGCAACACCTTTCGGAGTGATGGAACTTATCAAGCGATATAACATTGATACTGTTGGAAAAAACTGTGTTGTTGTTGGAGCCAGTAGAATAGCTGGCGCACCACTTAGTCTGATGCTTTCGAATGATGGAAAAGCAACCGTAACCATTTGTCATAAACATACGACAGATTTGAAATCGCATACTCAAAATGCAGACGTGTTGGTGGTTGCTGTAGGTAAACCAGGTCTTATTACAAAAGATATGATCAAAGAAGGAGCTGTAGTGATCGATATAGGAACTACCCGCGTAGAGGATTCTTCGAAGAAGTCTGGATTCAGGTTATCTGGGGATGTGGATTACGAGAATGTAGCTCCATTGACTAGTTACATTACGCCAGTGCCAGGAGGTGTAGGGCCAATGACGATCGCTTCTTTGCTTTTGAATACACTTAAGGCATATGAGCTCAAGAATAGCTGATCCACAATTTGTTCCTGTGATGGAGTCTTTCCATACTATTCAAGGAGAGGGGTTCTACACAGGGACATCTGCATACTTTATTCGACTAGGAGGATGTGATGTTGGCTGTACTTGGTGCGATGTAAAGGAATCTTGGGACGCCTCATTGCACGAATGGAGGGATATAAAAGAATTGGCTCAGGAGGCAAAAAAATCAGGAGCAGAGTTAGTAGTGATTACAGGTGGTGAACCGCTAATGTATGATCTTACACTTCTTACAAAAGAGATAAAATCTCTCGGGCTTAGAACAAATATTGAAACTTCAGGTGCTTATCCATTATCTGGAGATTGGGATTGGATTTGTTTTTCTCCAAAAAAATTTAAAGCACCACTCGAAGAGTTTTATGCAGTGGCACACGAATTGAAAGTGGTTGTTTTCAATAAGCACGACACGAAGTGGGCGTCCAGCCATGCAGAAAAAATGAATGCAGCTTCTAAGTGGTATTTGCAACCCGAGTGGTCAAAAGCAAAAGAAATGACATCTTTGATCGTTGATTTCGTGAAGCAAAATCCAAAATGGAACATTTCCCTACAAACACACAAGTACATGGACATTCCTTAAGGAGTGTTTTCTTCTTTCTAGTACTGTATATAGGTTGTGGTTTTAACCTATTCTCTCAAACACCACTTTCCACTTCAGACAAAAAAGCAAAGAAGCTTTATGAGAAGGCAGAGAAAAGTGTTAAAGATCGTGACTTTGAAGAAGCGATCAGCCTATTCAATCAAGCAGTAGTTAGAGATCCTAAGTTTTATCATGCCTATTTGAGAATGGGCTCATTACATAATACGATGGGGAATCTGGATGCTGTTTATGTTAACTTCTCCAAGTATCTAGAATTGACTCCCAATCCATCACAAGCGGTTTTGAATCGAATGGCTTTTATGTCTTTTGATAGAGGTGATTACATCCAGTCTGATACTTATTTAAATTCGTATTTGGAATTGAAGCCTGAGATGAGAACTGAAAGGGAAATTGTATTGCTTCAGTCAAGTCTTCTCTATGCTCAAGATCAATTACAGTCAGAGTCTGACTTAAATATTGAAAAGCTACCAGAGTCAATCAATCGCTTTGACCTTCAGTACCTCCCAGCGATTACTATTGACAATTCTACAATGATCTTTACGAAAAGAGACTTTGTGAACGATGATGAAGATATTGTGGTGAGTTATTTCCAAAATGGGAATTGGACAAGAGCAGAATCCATATCGAGTAGAATTAATTCACCACTAAACGAAGGAGCCTGCACTATATCAGCGGATGGGAATACGATGATCTTTACTTCATGTGATAGAAGAGATTCATTTGGGAGTTGTGACTTATATATTTCTCGAAAGTCACTGAGAGGATGGTCGAACCCTAAAAATGTTGGTAAACCAATTAATACGCACTATTGGGAATCTCAGCCTTCTCTTTCTGCTGATGGCAATACCTTATATTTTTCATCCAATAGGACTGGAGGTAAAGGAGGGAGAGACCTTTGGTTTTCTTCATTTATTGATGAAAAATGGACGAAACCTATAAATCTTGGAGCTAATGTAAATTCTTTTAAGGATGAAACTACTCCGTTCATTCACCCAAACAACTCTAGTCTCTACTATTCTTCAAATGGATTCACGGGTATGGGAGGATTTGATTTATATCAATCTAGTCTTCAAGATTCTGTATGGTCTAGCCCCATTAATATGGGGTTTCCAATTAATACATATAGAGATGAGGTAGCTCTCTTAATAGCAGGAGATGGAAAGACTGCTTATTATGCTCAGGAGAGCCAAAAGAATAATGAAATAATAGATAGTGACATTGTTAGTTTCATCTTGCCTTATGACTTAAGAGTGGATCAAGCTTCCTACATAATAGGAAAAGTAGTGAATGCAGAAACAGGTTTTCCACTGAAAGCAGATGTTGAGGTTGTTGATGTCGTATCTAATGAATCATTGTTCAGAGACCATTCAGATTCATTGAGCGGCGAATACTTGATGGTATTACCAGCAAATAGAAATCTGGCTGGCTATGTCAAGAAAAGAGGGTACATCTATTCAGACTTTAACTTCAGTTCTAGTCAGAGCACAATATTAGAATCAGATACCATTTTGATTGAGCTTGAAAAAGTAGCTGTTGGAAAAAACTTGGTCCTAAAAAATATATATTTTGAAGTTGATTCTTTTGAATTGGATGCGCGATCTGACTCTGAGATTGAGAGCGTCTTCGAATTACTTAGTGAAAATCCGTCTATCTATGTAGAGATCAGTGGTCATACTGATAGTACTGGATCTGAAAAGTACAATAAGGTACTTTCTGAAAAGCGTGCCCAAACAATATATAATGAATTGATTAAAAGAGGAGTGGAATCTTCTAGATTGAAGTACAAAGGCTATGCAGATAAAAAGCCTTTGAAAGAAAGAGCAAATGATTTCCCTAATCAGTCCAACCGAAGGATAGAATTCAGTGTCCTACGATACGAGTAGCGAAAGGTTACTTTTATTTGATATTTTTAACATTTCTATTTTTCAGAACTTAATTAAAGTAAAGCTTTAAGTCATAGTTGATTATTTGGTAATGAGATTCTTTACAGAAGAAAACCCCTTTAAAGAATCATTTGCATCAAATTCAGCTGTTTTGCTAATTATTAATCTGTCCAATTGTTTTGTTAATTAATCTTAAAAAGTAATAACTTTCGGGATTCAAAAATTAATGTTTAACAATTAACTAGTAAGTATGAAGAGGATTTTACTACTAAGTTTTGCGTTCTTAACTGTTGTTGCATTCGGTGCAATGGCGCAAAGAACCGTGTCTGGAAAGGTTACCGATGATACAGGTGAATCACTTCCAGGTGTGAACGTTGTGATTAAAGGCACAACGACAGGTACTACTACTGATCTTGACGGTAATTACCGTTTATCAGTGGATGATGGTGCTACTTTAACTTTCTCATTTGTAGGTT
Source organism: Ekhidna sp. (assembly GCA_045106975.1). Taxonomy (GTDB): domain Bacteria; phylum Bacteroidota; class Bacteroidia; order Cytophagales; family Cyclobacteriaceae; genus Ekhidna. The sequence goes on from JBGCFL010000026.1 coordinate 70,020, forward strand.
TCGAAAGCCAAGAAGTTGAAGTTGGCGCAAGAACTACAATTGATATTTCAATGGGTGGAGCTACAGAACTACAAGAAGTTGTGGTTACGGCACAGGGTATACAAAGAGAGAAAAGAGCTCTTGGTTACGCTGTTTCTTCTGTAGATAGCGATGCATTGGAAAGAAGACCAAACAATGATGTAGCACAACTTTTAAATGGTAAAGTTGCTGGTGTAAACATTACACAAACTTCTGGTACTGCTGGTGCTGGTATGAACATCATTATTAGAGGGTATACTTCTATTGGTCAAAGTAATCAGCCATTATTCATTGTGGATGGTGTTCCATTCAATACGAATACAAATGCTGATTCAGGATTTACTGGAGGTTCTTTGAATAGTTCTTCTAGATTCTTGGATATTGATCCTAACAACATTGCAGGTATTGAAGTTCTTAAAGGACTTAGTGCAACTGTACTATACGGTGAGCAAGGTAGAAATGGTGTGATTCTTATCACAACTAAAGCTGGAGCCGCTGGAAGATCAAAAGAAGCTATGTCAGTTACATTGACTCAAGGTGTTTTTGCATCTAAAATTGCTTCTCTTCCTGATTATCAAGATCAGTATGGAAATGGTTTCCACCAATTCCCTGCGTTCTTCTTCAGTAACTGGGGAGACGATGTATCTAACGTAGAAACTGTACCTCATCCTTACTCTCAGTTTAGAGATCCAGCTCTTCTTGCTGCATTCCCTGAATTTGCCGGAGTAGATTATGAGTACAAAGCGTATGATAATGCTCCTGCATTCTTCGAGACAGGGATTACATCTCAAACTTCTCTAGGACTTTCAGCTTCTAATGGAAAAACTAGTGTGAATTCAACCATCAGTTATGTAACTGAGGATGGTTTTATGCCAAATAACAATCTAGAGAAAATAAACTTTGGTATTGGATTAGATTCTAAGTTGGGTGAAAGATTAACGTTGAATACCACTATGAATCTAGCATTGACTGAAACTTCTGCGCCACCATTGGGAGCATCTACTGGTAGTAGTGCATCAGGTAATGGTTCAGCATTCTATGCAAACATTCTTTACACTCCAACAACTGTTGACTTGAATGGTCTTCCATTCGAAAATCCTTTAACTGGAGCTAGTGTTTACTATAGAGGGGGTAATGATATTCCTAATCCAAATTGGTTAGCTGAGTACACAAGATTCTCTTCTGATGTAAGTAGAGTAAGTAGTAAAACTTCTCTTACTTATGACATCTTAGATAACTTAAGTGTTACTTATCGTGGAGGTTATGATACTTATTATGAGTTCCAAGAGTATGTTATTAACAAGGGAATAGGTCCTGGTCCAGCAAACACAGCTTTGAATGCAGGTCTTTACAGAACTACTCATATAAGAAATTCAATATGGGATCACACAGGATTGATCAACTACAATGCAAACCTTAATCAAGATTTAAATTTAGGTGTATTAGTAGGTGTTAATGCTAGATTGGACAATTTCGAAAGAGATGGTTTGGAGAGTACTGGTCAAAATGCTTTTGGATTCATTGAGCATGGAAACTTTACAACTACTTCTTCTATTAACAGTTTCCAAGGAACTGATATTCAGACAAGAAGACAACAGAATTTATATGCAGTTTACACTAGTGTGAACTTAGATTTTAGAGATTTCTTGTACTTAAACTTACAAGCTAGAAATGATTGGTCTTCTACTATTGAGAAGGATAATCAGTCTATCCTTTATCCTAGTGCATCATTGTCATTCATTCCTACTACTGCTTTTGAAGGGTTGGAATCTGATATGTTAAACTATATAAAGTTAAGAGTTGGTTTCGGTACATCTGCTGGATTTCCTAATCCTTACCAGACAAGAAATACTTTAGCAGCAGTTTCTCAAGCTTTGATTGACAATGCAGGAAATACAATTTCTACTAACGCAACAAGTAATAGATTGGGTAATCCAAATTTGAAGGCGGAAACGCACCAAGAATTGGAATTAGGATTAGAAGTTAAAGCTTTCAATAATAGAGTAGGTCTAGATCTTTCTATTTACAACAAGACTACTAAGGACTTGATTCAAAGAGCAAACCTTGATCCTAGTACTGGTTATACAGTAACTGATATCAACGCAGGTGAAATTGAGAACAAAGGAATCGAGCTTGGATTGAATGTAACTCCAATCAGATCTGGAGATTTGACTTGGGATTTGAATTTTAATTACTTCGCGTATGAATCTACAGTTGTAGAATTAGCACCCGAGTTTGGTCTAGATTTCATTCAGACTACTGGATTTACAGATTTCGCTGGTAATGCTATGATTCCAGGTGAGCCTTTCGGTGCACTTTGGGGAACTTTGACACAAAGAGATCCTGATGGAAACAAAATTGTAGATAGTAATGGTGATTACCTTCCTTCAGATGAGCCAGGAATAATTGGTGATCCAAATCCTGACTTCAATTTGAACGGTATCAGTACACTTACTTGGAAAGGTTTAACTTTCGGAATGCAGTGGGAATACCGTCACGGTGGTGATATCTTCTCTATTTCAGGAGCAGCACTACCAGGTAGAGGACTTACTCAAGATGTAGATTTTGATCGTGAGCCACCAATAATACTTCCAGGTGTTAAGCAAACAGGGACTGACGGTGACGGAAATCCAGTGTATGCACCAAATGACATCATGATCACAACTACTGATGCATTCTTTAACAACCTTGGATTCGGTCAAACTGAAGACAGAGTTTGGGATGGAACCACTATCAGACTAAGAGAAATTTCTTTAGGTTATGATTTACCTGCAGTAGTAATGGATAAATTACCATTTGCTGGTATTTCTGTTTCCGCTGTTGCTTCAAACATGTTCTTCAAGGCAGTTAACTTCCCTGAGCATGTGAATTTTGACACTGATGTACTTGGAACAGGTGTTGGTAATGGTCTAGGTTTAGACTTCTTATCCGGTCCATCTGCTAAGAGATTTGGAGGTACTATAAAAATTACCTTTTAATAGAACATCATAAAATAGATAACCTATGAAAAAATTATCATATTTATTAATAATCGCAATAAGTGCCGTTTCATTTACGGCATGCGAACTCGATTTGCAAGAAAGTCCAAATGTCTTGGCTCCTGAAGGTGCTGAAATTGATTTCTTGTTGAATGGTATGGAATTGAATTTCGCAAGTTTCTTTCATCGTAGCAGTGATGTTACGGCTGAGGTGATGAGAATGGAGAACCTTACAGGTTCAACTTGGGAAAATGCATTTACAGGAACAAGTTTTGACAACATTTGGATAGATGCATATGCTGATATTCTTGTGGAATCGGAGGTTCTTAAAACTCTAGCTGGTGAAAGTAAACTTTTTCATCATAGAGGAATCGCTAGATTTATGGAAGCATACACGCTAGTAACTTTGGTTGACTTGTTTGGTGATGTTCCTTATGAAGAAGCATTAGATCCAAATAATTTCGCACCTAATGCATCAAGTGGATCAGATATATATAACGGGGCTTTGGTTCTTTTAGATAGTGCTTTGAGGGATTTCGCTAAGACTCCTTTGACTCCAGCTTCTTCTGATTTGATTTATGGTGGTGACTCTGATTTATGGGTAACTGCAGTAAAAACAATGCAGTTGAGAATCAATTTGCAAAGAAGGTTGGTAGATAACTCTGCTCAAGCTGCTATTGATGCTTTGATCACTGAAGGGAATTTGATTGATACAGATGCAGAAGCATTGACATTCCAATACGGAACAAACTTTCAAGCTCCTGCTTCTCAGCACCCTCACTACAATGCAAACTATGCAGGTGGTGCAGTTGAGTACATGTCAAATTCATATATGAATTTGATGAATACAGATAAGACTGCTCCAGATCCAAGAATGACATATTATTTCTACCGTCAAGATGTCGATGAGACAACTGATGTTACGGAAAGAAATTGTATTAATGAGAATAAGCCTGCTTGGTATGGTCCAAATGATCATTTCTGTCAAGTTGGAAATGGATATTGGGGTCGTGATCACTTAGATAACTCAGGTATTCCACCAGATGGACAGGCTCGTACAACGTATGGTGCTTACCCAGCTGGAGGAAAGTATGACAATGGAGAGGATGTACTAGTTGCTAATGGTGATGGTTTAGGTGGAGCTGGTATACAAGCTATGCACATGCCTGCTGCTACAAACTTTATGCTTGCAGAAGCTGTATTAGAGTTAGGAACTGCTGGAGATGCTGCTGCTTTGTATGAAGCTGGTATTAGAGCTTCAATGACTACTGTTACTGGTTTTGTTGCTGGTAATGCTACTCCGGTAGATATTGATTCTTATGTAACTGATGCTATGTCGCAGTACAATGCTGCTGCTAACGACGCTGAAAGACTTGAACTAATCGTCAAAGAATGGTACATCGCATCTTGGGGTAATGGTATTGATATGTATAATGCTTACAGAAGAACTACTTATCCGTCAGGTTTACAGCCGGGAGTTAGAAGTTCTGATGATGGAGCATTCTACAGGTCATTCATTTATCCTGCTAGTTACGTAAGTAGAAATGCTAATGCGGATCAGAAATCTGACAATAAAGTGCAGGTTTTCTGGGACACTAACGCACCAGACATTTTAGATTAATTAAATAAAAATAATATGAGATATATAAATAAGATTATTGTCCTATCTCTGGTTATGGTTATGTTTTCATGTACTGATGAGGATACTTTTCCATATCAGTATGATGAAATAGTTGCTAATCAAGGAGCTTTCGTTCGATTACAACAAACCGTATCAGCAGAAGTGGACATAAGTGATATAGCTGGATCTTCTATCGCTGTTGATATACAGGAGTGGGATGTTGAAGATGGAGGCTTATTACAAGATGTAGTATTTACAATGGAATTCATTGATAATACGCCTGGTAATGGAACTAACAATGTAGCAGCTGTTGAAGTTGAAACTGTTCCTGCTGCTAGCTTTACTGCGGATCCTGAAACAGGTCTACCAAACTATTCTTTCAGTAGAACAGCTCCACAAGCTATGGCTTTGTTGGGATTAACTACTGCGGATCTAGATGGTGGTGATGTTTTTAGATTAGAGTGGACTTTGAACTTAACTAATGGTAAGTCTTTCAATAGAAACAACCAGAGTAGTTCTTTACCTGCTTGGGATTTCTATAGTTCTCCATTCTTGGTTGATGCAACAGTAATTTGTTCTGTTGATCCTACATTTGCAACTGGTACTTATACGTTAACTCAGGTTACCGCTGGTGCTTTTGGTGGTGTGTTTGAGGCTGATTTGACAGTTGAGCTTGCATTGGATCCTGACGTTTCTACTAGAAGGAGTTTTGATGCTGTTTACTTACCGCAATTCAATATTGGTAATGGACCTGCTACATTTGCTTTCGACCTTGTTTGTGGTCGTTTAGTTGGTGTTGATAATCAAGGTTCTGGCCTTCAATGTTCTGCGGGTATTCTTTTTGGACCAGCAGAAACACCAGGTTCATATGATGTATCGGATGACAGTGTCATGACGTTAACGTTCAATGAAGATAAGACAGGAGACTGTGGTGCTGGTGCTGATGTAACTTGGACATTGACTAGACAGTAGTAATAAATTAATTCTTTACAAAAAAGCTACCCTTTTATTAGGGTAGCTTTTTTTTATGTTGTTATAGAACCATTCAGTTATGCATTTAGCTAATTGATACAAAAACATATGATTAATTTCTTGACATATTATAGATTCGCGTTCGGTTTTATTTCTGAAGGGAAGCTTTTGGATGTCATTTAAAAATCATCAAATAATAGGACTTAAACAGTAAAATGTTCAATGTTATCTAATCAATCATTTCTACTTAGAATTCTTTCTTTATTGTTTGCTTTTTCTTATCTCTCATCGTGTAACGAGAATGAGGTATCAGACAATAGTATTTTAACCGAAGAAGTTATTTATGTAAGTGGATCAACCGTCCGTATTGTGGGACGTGTTTTGGAATTATCAGGTGCGACTGTAAATGATTACGGTTTCTTGATTGACACTAATGAAGATTTTACAAATCCGATAGAAATCTCCGTGGAAAATCAAGTTTCACTTGGTAGATTTATTGGAGAGACGAATCTTTTGGAAAAGGAAAAGTTATATTTCTGTAGAACCTATCTAGATATAGGTGACCAGCGAATCTTTGGAAATGTACTAAATTTTAATAGTTTGCCACCATTCTTATTTGATTTTAACCCCAAGCTAGCTAAGCCAGGGGATGTTGTTACAGTAGAAGGTGCGAATCTTACCGGCGATACGAAGATATTTTTTGGTGATATAGAAGCTGATGTTTTAGATGTAGTTTTAGAGTCAAGGGTGCAGGTAATTGTTCCCGAATCATCCGTTGAATTTGATGTCGATATAACGCTTGTTACTGAAGATATAGAACTTATCTCTAGTGAAAAATTTTCTTATGTAACAGGAAAATGGGAGGTCTTTCAGGAATTTTTTCAAACACAAACTTATTCTGAGACTTTGTCTTTTTTGAAGGATGAATATTTTTATTATGGATTAGGAGTCAAGAGTGATGACGGTTTTGGTATTAATAGTAGATTATGGAGGATGAATCTTAGTTCTGGTACATGGGAGGATACTAATTTTGGTGCTTTATCAAGATTCCCGTTTGTCGCTGATGCCTATTTTGGAGGTGGAGGTGTGAATTTCTTTGGAGGACGGTCTTTTAGCAATGAATTTAGATTTTTTGATGGTAATAATTTTGTAAACTTAGAAGAAGCGCCATTTAAGCTCTATCGCGCAACAGCATTTGCTTTAGAGGATAGAGTTATTGTTGTTGGAGGACAGGATGAGGATTCAAAGCAAAACAGACAAGTATATTCATATTCTATATCTAATAACTCATGGACTGAGAATGGTTTTCTGCCATTCGTTGTTGATGGTCCATCTCCTCATTTCGTTTACGATAGGACTTTGTACTTATTTAATCCCAAGGATAATTATTTATGGGAATACAATAGTCAAACTGATAAATGGAGTCAAAGTATAGAGATTCCAACTACTTCTGCTACTGGAGGTTTTGCCACTGTACTTAATGACAAGGTTTACATCGGAATGTTCGATTTAACCAATGACGTATGGGAACTTGATATGTCCACTTTACAATTAGAAGAAAAAATAGGGTATCCTAATTCGAAGGGTGATTCATTTACTGAATCTTTTGCCTATAATAATAGAATATATTACACTGTAAATCCTTTTACAACTATTCCCCAAGGACCTAAGCCTATGCAAATATGGTCTTTTGATCCTAACGAAAAATAATTCAGAAACTCATTTACGTATATGAAGAAATCCTTACTTTTTTTGGTCTGGTTATCAGTCTCATTAATGGCTAATAGTCAAAACACATCTGTAAAAATCACTGTAAAAGACAGTAATACAGGTAGATTAATTTCAGGAGCGAACGTATACATAGATAAGTTGGAAAAAGTGTTTGGAACGGATTCAAATGGAGAACTTGATTTGAGTGTCCCACCTGAAGGTTACAGCATTGCTATAAGTTATGTGGGTTATGAATCTCAGTTGGTGAACCTTAAAAATGATAAAACAAGAGTAAGGGTAATGTTGGTTTCAATGGGAACAGATTTGGAAGAGGTTGTGATTTCTAGTGTTCGTGCAGATAATAATGTAAAAAGTACAGATATCGGGAAGGATGTTCTTCAGTTAGAATCTATTAGGGATTTACCCCCATTAGCAGGTGAGATAGACATCATTAAGTCAATGGTCCTGCTACCTGGTGTAAGTACCGTTGGGGAGGCTTCATCAGGTTTGAATGTTAGAGGGGGAGGGTTTGACCAAAATCTTGTTCTTCTTGGAGGTGGAGTTTTGTATAACCCTAGCCACTTGTTTGGATTTTATTCATCTATTCTGCCTGAGGTTGTTGATAATATCACACTCTACAAAGGAGTTATTCCAGCACAGTTCGGAGGAAGAGCATCATCTGTGGTAGATATTAAATATAGAACAGGTGATTATAGTAAATGGGGGGGTGATGTTGGAATAGGTATGGTTTCCTCCAAAGCCACTTTGTCAGGGCCAATTGTAAAGGACAAACTAGCTCTTACTATTGGCGGCAGGGCATCTTACGTGGATTGGTTAATTTCATCTGCGAATGATGTTAGTGTGAGTAATAGTTCTGCCGACTTTTATGATATGTCGGCGAAATTAGATTATAATATGAATCTGAATAATACTCTGAGTTATTCATTTTATAAGAGTGGTGATCAATTTAATCTAGCTTCAGATACAGTTAATCGTTGGAGTAATTTGAGTAATGTAGTTAACTGGAAACACGACTTTAGTGATAAGTTTTCAATGGAATTGTTGGGAACCCAAAACTTATACAATTTTGATATTTTGAATGAAACTGGGATTAATGATTTCAAGCTGGAATCTGAAGTAAGTGACAATTCAGCAAAAGTAAATTTCAATTATGTTTTGGATGAAAGCAATAAATTTAAATTAGGTTCTGAATTAAGATACTATAATATTAATCCAGGAACTTTCAAATTAGATGAAAATAGTGACGAACAGTCTGTTCAAATTGAAAATGAAAAAGGACGTGAGCTATCCATGTATTTTTATAATACTAACAAGGTAAGCGAAAAGGTTGAGGTTAGTTATGGTGCTAGAATAACACGATATAGTTATTTGGGAGAAAAGAGTGTCGTTGGTTATGAGAATTTCCTGCCAAGGAGTTTAACCTCAGCTGTTGACACTACTTTTTATGGTGAAAATGAGGTTATAAATTCGTATGATAGATTCGAGCCTAGATTCGGGATTAGATATTCTATTAACTCAACAACATCATTAAAGGCTGGATTCAATAGAATGAATCAATTTATGCAGCTGGTTTCAAACACTGCGACTTTATCTCCGGTCAATGTTTGGAAATTAAGCAACGAGTATACTCCGCCACAACAAGCAACTCAATATTCTTTGGGACTCTTTAAAAACTTCAAAAACAATGCATACGAAACCTCGATTGAGGTATACTACAAAGATATTCAAGATGTCATTGAGTATAAAGATGGAGCTCAGCTACTACTAAACCCTACCATAGAAACAGAATTATTATCTGGAGAAGGGAAAGCATATGGGGTTGAATTATTTTTTAAGAAAACGAAAGGTAGATGGACTGGATGGGCTAGTTATACGTTTTCAAGAAGTTTAAGACTTGTAGAAGGAGCATTCTTTGAAACAAGTGTCAATAATGGAGAATGGTATCCTTCAAATTACGATAAACCTCATGATGTGACAATTGTAACCTCAAGAGAAACAGGTGATAATTCTAAATTTTCAGCTGTCTTTACATATAGTACTGGAAGACCGGTAACATATCCAACAGCAAAGTTCAAATACTTTGGAGAGGAGATTGCTTATTTTGATTCTAGAAATGAGAGTCGAATACCAGATTACCATAGGCTAGATGTATCATACTCTTTTAAGGTAAAGTCACAATCTAAAATTTTGCAAGGAGATTGGACACTAGGTATTTATAATATTTATGGAAGAAACAATGCTTATTCCGTTTTCTTTGATGATGTAGAAGGTTCTGCTCCAGGAGCTTATAAATTAGCAGTACTAGACAGACCAATTCCCTCATTAAGTTATAATATTAAATTTTGATAATGAAGAAGAGCTATTTGATTTTATTGGTAATTGCGTTTTCATGCGTTGAACCAATTGAGGTAGAAATTCCTGACGAGACTCCAAACCTTCTTGTGGTTGAGGGAGGAATTACTACAACTGAAGGCCCTCATCGGATTGAATTATCAAATACTGCCAAATATGGAAGTATTTTTGAAGGGTTTATTACTAGAGAAACAGGTGCAAGGGTTTCAATAAGAGATAATTTTGGCAAAGTTGAAATATTGACGGAAATTTTCGATGGCGTCTATGAAACTAGTAATGAATTCAAAGCAGTTGTTGGAAATTCTTACTCTTTACAGATATTAACTAGATCAGGAACTGAATATTTCTCAACTCCAGAGGAAGTTGTTAAGGTGGCAGAAATAGATTCTCTATCTGTTTCGTTTGAAGAAAAAATCTCATCAAATCCTTTGCAGCCGACAACTGGAATTCAGGTTTACGCTAATTTTTCTGATGACGTAGACGAAAGTAATTACTATTTATGGAGGTACACTGGGGTGTTTCAGGTCAACGCTAATCCCGAATTAAATCTTGACCCTGAAACAGGAGCTCTAGCCCCATTGGATTGTTGTGAGACTTGTTGGGCAAGAGAATTTGGCATAGCACCTAATATCTTTAGTGATAGAGCTAATAATGGAGATAAGATTACACGACCAGTGGCCTTTATTGAGGATGATGGAGTTAGGTTCGGAGATAAATATTTGGTAGTTCTCAGTCAATTATCTGTGACATCAAAAGCGTATGATTTTTTGCAGTTGGTTGAGCAACAGTTAAATATTAAAGGAGACATTTTTGACCCACCACCTGCGACTGTTCGAGGAAATATCATTAATTTGGATAATCCAAATGAAAGTGTAATTGGATATTTCAGAGCTTCAGATGTAAGAATAGATTCAATTTTTATTGAAAGAAAATCGTATTCTGAGTTTGTGACGCCAGCAGTAATAAGAGGTGACTGTAGAAATTATACTCCTAATGCTACTACTGATAAACCAAGTTTTTGGTTTTAAATACATTAATTATGATAAGAAAAATTTTAAGTATTTGCTTTTTTTTCTATATGGTTTTTCTCTCTTCTGAATCATACAGTCAAGTAAACCAGAACCAATCTTCAAATAGTCAGGTAATTGGAACAAATTTGAACCCAAGTTCATCTTTAATAGCACAAAAACCATTCGAAAAGGGAATAGAGGGAAGCCCATTTCTTTTGGAGGATTGGGCAGATGGTAGAGTATACCTAAACGATGGAAAGAAAATGTTTGAAACACAAAAACTGAATTATAATGTTAGAGATGATCGTTTAAAAGTTCTGGTTGGTGAAGGTTTCGTAGATATTTTCGGATCAAATGTCAATTCATTTGTAATCAGAGAGGGTCAAAACGAGAGAAAATTTGTTTCATCATCTGAATATAATCTAGATAATAATTCTAAGGAAAAAGGTTTTTTCGAAGTGTTGTATGAAGGAGAGGCGTGTCAACTTGTCGAACATCACTATATATATTTGAAGAGAGCAACTTATAATCAAGCCTTAATGGTAGGTGAGGAGAATGATAAAATAATGGTTAAGTCAAACTTCTTCTATGTAAACAATGAGGGTAATGTTTCTGAGTTAAGAAAATTTAAGGACTTAAAAAAAATTGTTGGATCAGATATCGCTACAAAAAAAATCTCTATGAATAAAGAAGAATTAATGAGTTTCTTTATTTCAAAAGAACTTTAGTTAAATATTTGAAATGATTCTAGTCTCTAGAAAGGAGCATTTCAATGCTGCTCATAAGCTTTACAATCCTAATTGGTCGGAAGAAAAGAATCATCAAATTTACGGGCCTTGCGCCAATGAAAATTGGCATGGTCACAATTTCGAGTTGATAGTGACTCTGAAAGGAAACATCGATCCTGACACAGGCTTCTTGGTTGATCTGAAGAAATTAAGTCTGCTTATCAAGGCTGAAATACTTGATCAGGTGGATCACAAAAACTTGAACCTTGATGTTTCCTTTATGATAGGGAAAATGGCAAGTTGTGAAAATCTTATCTTTGAGTTTTGGAAATTATTATTTCCTAAAATAGAAGAAGAATTCCCTAATGCTACTTTATATCAACTTAGACTTTATGAAACTCCGAGAAACTTTGTTGACTATTTTGGAGAAGCATGAGGTATGCAATCTACTCAGAAGACAAAATTGACTATCAAATTGGTCTAATTTTAAAAAAGGAAATTGAAAGATTTGATGTAAGGTCATCTGTTTCCTTAGAGCGTTACTCCACTGAGCTTACTAGTGATCATGTAGATGCAGTTATTTTCATTGGTGTATCTCTACCAAGAAAAAAAGTGTTCTCAATTCCCCACTACTTTTTATACATGTCTTATAGAGATAATGTAAGGGGAATTAAATTTAGTAGGAGCCTTAAAGTAATCACTGATTTAAATAGCAATACTACTGAAGAAGTAGAGGGGAGTCCTCTCTTTGATTTATTTAGAAATAAATCTTTAAGTAACGAATTTCAAAATAAGAAACCGTACATTCTCATTTTGAAGCGAGGGCTTAAGTCTGTGGACAAAAAATTATATATACTTCGGAAAACTTTTAAGAGTAATTATAGTAATCATGATATTATGCTGAGCAGTGTTGATGATGTTTTGGAAAATCCTCATGCAGTAAAAGAGGCAAGTGCAGCTGTCACCTCTTGTGCCTTAGGTGAGATGTTAGCTTTACATTATAATGTTCCCTTTGTTCGCTTAACCAGAAAGCCCTTCTTTAGTTCAATAGAAAAATCTATTTTGAATTTGGTGGCAGGAAGAACTATTGTTAAACAATTTCCCTTGAAAAGCAAGGAAAAAATAATCGATGAGATAAATAAGTGCTTAAACGATCATCAATACAATGCTTCTTTAATGTTTGAGTTTCAAACATTAAAGGAAAGGGTATCAAGACCAATGATTAGAAATTTCGCTAAAAAAATTGTCGAATCTTTAGAATACTAAGCCGCTTTTAACTTGTTGAATTTAGATTTTTCAAATTTTTCAGTCGCATACTCTCTTGATATGACCATTTCCTTTACTTCCTTATTGGAAGGTAACTCGAACATGGCATCTGTTACTATTGCTTCACATATAGATCGCAGGCCTCTAGCTCCCAAACTAAACTCCATAGCTTTTTCTACTATATAGGACAAAGCCCCATCTTCAAACTCTAACCTCACGTCTTCCATGTCAAATAACTTAGTGTACTGCTTAATTAATGCATTCTTAGGTTGAGTAAGAATTTGCTTTAGAGCACTTTCATCCAGTGGATCAAGATGTGTTAAAACAGGCAATCGGCCAATCAATTCAGGAATAAGCCCAAAGCTTTTAATGTCCTGTGCAGTGATATACTGTAGGAGGTTATCCTTATCAATAACTCCTGACATAAAATCATTCTCATTAGAGAATCCTATTGGTTTTGTATTTAAACGATTGGCAATATGTCTTTCTATACCGTCAAAAGCACCGCCACAAATAAATAGGATATTCTCGGTGTTAACATTGATCATTTTTTGATCAGGATGTTTTCTTCCTCCTTGAGGTGGAACATTAACTGTTGTTCCCTCCAACAGTTTTAGCAAAGCTTGCTGCACACCTTCACCACTTACATCTCTTGTGATGGATGGATTGTCAGATTTACGAGCAATTTTGTCTATTTCATCAATATAAACGATACCTCTTTCAGCTTGATCAACTTCATAATTGGCGCTTTGTAATAGTCGAGTAAGAATGCTTTCGACATCTTCACCAACATATCCTGCTTCAGTTAAAACTGTAGCATCAGCAATGCAAAATGGGACTTGTAATATTTTAGCTAATGTTTTAGCCAAATACGTTTTACCTGTCCCAGTCTGCCCTACCATAATGATATTTGATTTTTCAATCATAATATCATCCTTGTCATCAGTCTGCATCAATCTTTTATAATGGTTGTATACAGCAACCGACATGAATTTTTTGGCGTCATCTTGGCCAATTACAAACTCATCTAAATGAGCTTTCATGTCTACTGGCTTTATTAATTTAAAGTTAGGCGACTCGTTATCAGGTGTAGCTTTGAGTTCTTCATTCAAAATTTGCTGAGCTTGAGCTATGCATTTATCACAGATGTGAGCATGAATCCCCGAAATCATCAGGTCTACATCTTTCTTATTCCTCCCACAAAAACTACAAGTAACTTGCGCCATAATTATTTTTTTATCAATACTTCGTCAATAAGACCATACTCTTTCGCTTCGGCCGCTCTCATCCAGTAATCTCGGTCAGAATCCTTTTCGATTTCTTTGTAATCTTTACCAGAATGCTTTGAAAGTATACCATAAAGATCTTTTCTGAGTTCCTGCATTTGTTTCAAAGTGATCTCCATATCCCTTGATTGACCCTGCATTCCACCACTCGGTTGGTGAATCATTATTCTTGCATGAGGCAAAGCCGATCGTTTACCTTCAGCTCCTCCAGATAAAAGTACTGCCCCCATAGATGCAGCCATGCCTGTACAAATAGTTGCAACATCAGGATTTACATATTGCATGGTATCATACATGCCTAGCCCAGCGTATACAGATCCTCCAGGGCTGTTTATATAAAGCAAAATGTCTTTTTTGGAATCTACTGATTCTAGGAACAAAAGTTGAGCGGTAATTATATTCCCAATATTTTCTTCCACTTGCGTTCCAAGAAAGATAATCCTATCCATGATTAATCGTGAAAAGACATCAATTTCGCGAAAGTTAGTTGGACGTTCTTCAATCACAGCTCGCGTCATATTTTCAACATGCTGGACATAACTATCAAAGGCAGTTCCGCTTATATTTTGATCCTTAACGGCAAATTTTCTTAGTTCTTCAGTATTTATCATTAGTATAAGTTAAAGAATGGATGTAAAAATAAAAAAAAGTCCTGCTTCACAGGACTCTTTATAACTTATTTAGATTTTGTTTGGTTCAACAAAGCTTGTTGGTAATTAGAGTTTTCTAAAGTCATCCAACGAAACAACTTTGTCTTTTACTGTTACTTCACCTTTTATGTAATCAAGAACTCTTTGATTTTGAACTTGATTAAAAACTTTCATATAGTTTTCACCATTTTCAGCCTGAAGGTAGTTTTGAGCGAATGTATCCATTTGATCATTCATTTGGTCTCCCAACCCAGAACCCATGAATTGTTTTTTGATAAGCTCTTTCGCTTCATTTACAACATCCTCATTTTCAACCTTAATGTCTTGATCTTTTACAATTTTATTTCTCACAAGAGACCATTTCAACTCTTTAGAATACATGCCGTATTCCATATCAATCATGTCTTGGTTAATCTTGTCATTAGTCTTGAGTAACCAGCTTTTCAGAAAATTATCCGGGAGGTTGATTTTCGCAGAATCAGAAAGTTTTTCTCTTAATTGATGCTCAAAAAAGTTCACAGATTCACTTTCATAATTTTTTGATACTGCTTCTTTTACCTTCAGTCTAAATTCCGTTTCATCTTTTACAGAGTCTTTCCCGAAAGTTTTATCAAATAGTTCCTGATCTACTGGAGCTAAAATATGGTGGTTTACTGCCTTAAGAGTGAAATTAAGTTTACCCTTTATTTTTTTCAATTCATCATCATCAATTCTTAGCTGACTCTTAAGAACATTGTCATGTTTGAATGATTTTTTAGGATCAAGTTCTACTTCTGTTTCGAGTTTAATACCGATAAGTTTCTTCAGCGTAGATTTTTCTACGTCCTTAAGGTCGATACTGATTTCTTGATCAATTGACCCATCCTTTGATTTAACTGCTCCATATAGAATGTCATTTTCTGCACTTACATCTGGATTCTCAGTTTCTCCAAATTGTCGTTGGAGGTTTTCAATTGTTTCGTCAAGGACTTGATCATCTACTTTGATTTCGTATTTCTCAAGTTTCACCTTTTTATCCGCTTTGATTTCAAATGGTTCAGCAAAACCTATTTCATATCCAAAATCGAATTGCTCATCATTATCCCAATCAAAAACCTTGTCTGTAGATTCAGGCATAGGCTCTCCCAAGAATTGAGTATCACTTTCTCTAAGGAAAGAGTTAAGCTTCTCAGAAACTAGTTTGTTGATTTCATCTACGATCAAAGACTGACCGTACATTTTTTTAATCATACCAGTAGGCACTTTACCCTTACGAAAGCCCTTGATATCGGCAGTCTTACTGTACTGTTTGATTTTTTGATCCACTCCAGGTTGAAAATCAGCTCGCTTTACGCTAATTTTAATTACACCTTCGGTTTTTCCAGATTTGTCAAATTTTATGTCCAAAGTACTAATGTTTGGTGTGTATAAAATAAAAACCCTCTTACACGAAATAACTCGGAAAGAGGGTTGTTTTAAAGTGCGGATGGAGGGACTCGAACCCCCATGCCTCGCGGCGCTAGATCCTAAGTCTAGTGCGTCTACCAATTTCGCCACATCCGCAGTATTCTCTTCAAAAGCTTTCTTAATTAGAGAAAATCGGAGCGCAAATGTAGAAAATATTTTTAATTTAAAAGAGAGAATTTAGAATAATAATAGATGATTGTTGAGGAAGATTTAGAAGAAGAAAGAAAGGAGATAATAAGGAGGTATAGAAGACTCTTAAGAAAAGCTAGACCGGTGCTAAAGGATGGTGATGCTAAGTTGATAAAAAAAGCTTTTTATACATCTATGGAAGCGCATAGTGGGATGAGAAGAAAATCTGGTGAGCCTTATATATTTCATCCGTTAGAAGTAGCTGAAATTTGTGTTACCGAGATTGGTCTTGGAACAACATCCATTGTTGCGGCACTATTACACGATGTTGTGGAAGATACCGAATATACTTTGGAGGATATTAATAGGATGTTTGGCAAAAAGGTTGAGACTATTATTGATGGTTTAACAAAAATTTCCGGGGTTTTTGATCATGGTAGTTCACAGCAGGCTGAAAATTTCAGGAAAATGCTATTGACACTATCCGATGACGTAAGGGTCATTTTAATAAAATTAGCAGATAGATTGCATAATATGAGGACGTTGGAGAGCATGCCTCGAAATAAACAATTGAAAATTGCGAATGAGACAATATACCTCTATGCTCCTTTAGCTCATCGTCTAGGTTTGTATTCATTTAAATCGGAAATGGAAGACCTATATCTCAAGTACAGTGAAGCCGAAACTTACAGAAGTATTAGTCAGAAGATAAATGCTACTAAAGATGCTAGAGGAAAATTCATAAGAAATTTCATAAAACCAATAAAGGAAAAACTTAATAACCTTGGTGTGGACTATGAAATAAAGGGAAGACCAAAATCAATTTATTCTATTTGGAATAAAATGCAAAAGCAGGGGGTTCCTTTCGAGCAAGTCTATGATCTTTTTGCGATAAGAGTAATTTTGAATGTTCCAATGGAGTCTGAAAAGGCACTTTGTTGGCAAGCTTACTCTCTAGTTACAGATCATTATCAGCCAAATCCTGACAGGCTGAGAGACTGGGTTAGTTTGCCTAGAGCAAACGGGTATGAATCTCTTCATACAACAGTAATGAGCGATAAAGGGCAATGGGTTGAGGTTCAAATAAGAACCAGACGGATGGATGAAATTGCCGAGAAGGGATATGCTGCTCATTGGAAGTACAAAGGCGGTAATTCTTCGGATGAATCTGGTCTAGAGATGTGGATAACAAAAGTGCGTGAAACACTTGAGCAAAATGACGGATCAGCCATTGAGTTTGTAGACGATTTTAGATCTACATTATATAGTAATGAAGTTTTTGTATTTACCCCAAAGGGAGATTTGAAAACACTTCCTCAGGGCGCTACTGCTTTGGATTTTGCTTTTGATATTCATACGGAAGTCGGGGCACATTGTCTTGGAGCGAAAGTCAATCAAAAGTTAGTCCCACTCAACTTTGAACTAAAGAATGGAGATCAAGTAGAAATTCTATCTTCTAAGAAACAAAAACCAAATGAGAGCTGGCTAAAGTATGTAGTGAGCTCAAAGGCTAAGTCAAAGATTAAGGATGCACTAAAAGAGGAACGAAAAGTATTTGTTGATGAAGGAAGAGAGATAGTTAAACGAAAGTTAAAGCAGTTAAAACTAGAATATAGAGATGAAGTAATAGCTAAAGTGGTTAGCTACTTCAATGCAAAATCTGCACCTGACCTCTACTACTTGATTGGCACTGGAAAGATTGATCATGCACTTATCAAGTCTTTTAATAAGGAAGAAGAAATAGTTGAGAATAAAAAGGAAGTTAAAGATGCAAAATCGCTTGAGGAAAAACTAAGTAGAGTTAGAAAAACCGATCATGATTTACTTTTGTTGGGAGAGGATTTGGATATTGTCGATTACAAATTTGCAAAATGTTGTAATCCTATTGCTGGAGATGGCGTGTTTGGATTTGTTACTGTAAGCGAAGGAATAAAAATTCATAGGACAACTTGTCCTAATGCAGCAGAGCTTCTATCTAACTATGGGTATCGCATCATAAAAGCAAAATGGGCTTCAACACACAAGCAAGACTTTGAAACAACACTTTCTATCATTGGAACTGACAGAATGGGCTTAGTTAGTGATGTGTCTAATATTATATCGGAAGAATTGGAAGTTAATATGAGATCACTCTCAATAAATACGGAGGGAGGTATTTTTGAGGGAAAAATCAGACTTTATGTAATGAATACATCTCATCTTGATAAACTTGTTAAAAAGATGGAAAAGGTAAATGGAGTAGTAAAAGTTAATCGTCTCAACTTATCAGAATCTTAGAATAATTAACTCAATCATCTTTCATTATTCCAACGACCAACCTTTTATATTTGCAGAATGCAAGGTCAAAACATCTTGGAAGAAGTAAAAAAAATATTCCAAGCGCATTTGGAAAATAAAAACCTCAGGAAGACGCCAGAGCGTTTTGCGATTCTTGAGGAAATCTATTCCAAGAGTGGGCATTTTGATGTTGAATCCTTATATGTAAGTATGAAGGATAAAAATTATAGAGTTAGTAGAGCCACGGTATATAATACTCTTGATCTTTTAGTAGATTGTGATTTGGTTACAAAGCATCAATTCGGCAAGAATTTAGCACAATTTGAAAAGGCATATGGCTTTAGACAGCATGATCATCTGATTTGCACAGACTGCAATAAAGTTCATGAATTTTGTGATCCTCGCATTCAGAATATACAAACTACCGTTGGTCAACTTTTGCAATTCAAAGTAATGCATCACTCGTTGATACTTTACGCAAATTGCGAGAAAGAAAACTGTGAAAATAAAATAGCTTCATGACATACGATCAATTGATTGAGAATGGAATTCTCAAATTAACATTTACGGGAGATCTAATTGGAGAAAATAATGGACCCGAACTGGTTGAATTGGCGAACGACGCTCTTTCCAACGGGGTTAGTAAGTGTCTTCTTAATATCTCAGAAGTGAGATACATAAATAGTAGTGGTATAGGAGTATTAATTACTTTACTTACCAAGTTTAGAAATAAAAACGGTGAACTATATTTAGTTAACCCTTCTGAACACGTTAATAAGCTTCTAATAATGACAAAACTTCAAGCAATATTTAATATTGCGGAATCAGAAGAAGAAGTTTTGCAAAAAATCGGATAATACATGTCAAAAGTAGACGTACTCTTAGGTCTTCAATGGGGAGATGAGGGGAAAGGAAAAGCTGTTGATTACTTGGCTCCTAAATACGATGTTGTTGCACGCTTTCAAGGAGGACCCAATGCCGGTCACACCTTAGAGTTTGACGGAAAAAAACATGTTCTACATCAAATTCCCTCAGGGATCTTTCATGAGGAAATAACGAATGTGATTGGTAATGGCGTAGTGATAGATCCAATTGTTTTTTCAAGAGAAATCCGAGATTTGGAGCCTTTTGGAATTGACGCAACTAAATCTCTTATTCTTTCCAATAAAGCTCAATTGATACTGCCCACTCATAAAAATTTAGATAAAGCGCTTGAGCAATCTAAGGGGAATGATAAGATAGGTTCAACTTTACGTGGTATTGGACCAACTTACCAGGATAAAATCGGAAGACATGGGTTAAGAATCGGTGATATTATTGAAAAAGATTTTGATGCGAAGTATAACAAGCTCAGAGGTCAGCATATTTCAGTTCTAGATAGAATGGGGTTCAAGGAAGACTTTGAGGAAGAAGAAGCTAAATTCTTCGAAAGCCTTGATTTGATGAGAAAGTTTAGAATCATGAGTACGGAGTACTTCATTAATGATTCATTACAAAATGGAAAAAATATTCTAGCAGAGGGAGCTCAGGGCACTTTGTTAGATATTGACTTTGGAAGTTATCCTTTCGTAACGAGTTCCAATACCACATCAGCTGGAGCATGTGCAGGATTGGGGATAGCACCTAATCGAATAAATGATGTCTTCGGAATATTCAAAGCGTATTGCACTAGAGTAGGGAGTGGTCCATTTCCTACAGAGTTACATGATGCCGATGGTGAGGAGCTAAGAAAGCTTGGTAATGAATTTGGAGCTACAACAGGGAGGCCAAGAAGATGTGGTTGGCTAGACATACCAGCGCTTAACTATTCATGTATGTTAAATGGAGTAACTCAATTATTCATGATGAAGGCAGATGTACTTTCAGGAATATCACCTGTTAAGGTTTGCGATTCCTATAATGTTGAAGGAGGTATTACCACGGAGTTTCCTTTTACAGTCGAAGAGACTTTAACCCCAAACTTCAAAGATGTCCCTGGATGGGAATTAGAAGGGATTACTGAATATGATAGGTTGCCTGATAATTTAAAGCAATTTTCTACTTTTATAGAGAGGTCAGTAGGAGTCTCAATGGCGATGATTTCGTTAGGTCCAGATCGCAGTGAGACGGTGATGAAGAATATTTAAATAAAGTTCAGTGAATAGGTCGTTTAGATTGGATGGTTTATATACTTTTGCGTTCCGCTTTTGGGAGATGCCTAAAGCTGTTTTAGATTTGAGATGTTGGCTGTGTTTAGAAAGCGATTAGGCGAAAAAAATAAATTTTATTTTTTTAAGTTTT
>JBGCFL010000027.1:0-9080 GCA_045106975.1 Ekhidna sp.
GTAGATTTTTCATTTTATTATTTTTTGATCTAGCAATCTAATTTAATTCGTAATTAAACTGAAACCCACGCCGTGGTGGTTTCTAATTTCAATAGAGGAGTCTGGCTTTAAATGTTTTCTAAGACGCGTTATGAAAACATCCAGACTTCTTCCTTTAAAGTAATCGTTTTCACCCCAAATTGTTTCCAGAATATGTTCCCTAGACACTAATTGGTTCTGATTTTCTAAAAGTAACTGCAGCAATTGCCCCTCCATTTGGGTCAATGCATTTGTTCCTTCTTTAGTCGTCAATATTAAGTTAACAGTATCTAAAGTAGTGGCTCCAAAAGAATATACTTTAACCTCACTTTTATGAACGACTTGGTTTCTTTTTAAAAAAACACCAATTCTGTAAGTAAGTTCTTTCATCGAAAAAGGCTTAGTGATGTAATCATCTCCGCCGATTTCGAAACCGTGAAGTCGATCCTCTTCTAAAGATTTTGCAGTGAGAAACAGTATAGGAATTAAATCATTCTTAACTCTGATACTTTTCGCCAGCTCAAATCCATCCATTTTAGGCATCATTATATCAATGAGACAAAGGTCTGGACTGGATGTCTCAAATGATGCTAACGCAGACTGCCCATTCTTAAGCCAGTCCACTTCAAAACCTTCGCTTTGTAAATTATCTTGAATCATAAATCCAAGATTTTCATCGTCCTCTGCTAATAATATTTTTGCCATTACGGTATTTCTATTGTGAACACACTTCCCTTTCCAAGTGATGAAGTCAATGTGATTTGTCCCCCCAACTTCTTTATTGATGATTTTACAATATGAAGACCCAAACCGAATCCTTTCACATTATGTTGATTCTCATCTTCTGGAACTCTGTAAAATTTTTCAAAAACCTTCTTTTGATCACTCTTCGCTATTCCTTGTCCATCATCTTTTATAAGGATAACAAGTTTATTGTTCCATGTTCCTTTGATACTAATCTTAGTCCCTCCGTATTTAATCGCATTCTCTATTAGGTTGGTTATTGCTATTTGCAACAGATTTATGTCTGATCTCATCTGAATAGAATCTCCAATACTAAAACTCCATCTGATGTTCTTGTCAGCATATTGCTCTTTACAACTCATCTCCAGTTTTTCAAAAAAAGCTGATATGTCTACGTCCGTTTTCTCAACCTGTGACTTCTCTTCCGTCAAAGCACTTCTTAAGATTTTTTCAACATGTTGAGATAGACGATGGGTTTCCTGTTGGATAATGCTAACATACTTACTGTTAGCTTCGGAAGACTTTTGAGCCAATGTGTTGGAAGCCAGTGTCAGTGTTGCTAAAGGCGTCTTCAATTCATGAGTAATATTGTTCACAAAGTCTCTTTGCACTTCACTAAGCCTTTTCTGTTTTAGAATAACAAACAGGCCATATCCAAAAAATATAATCACAACAACAGTGAGCGCGGTAGTAAACTTCCAGAAATCAAGACCTCCAATTATTGTTTTTGATTTTTCAGGAAAGTATACACCAAAGTAATACTCATCATTTCGCAGAACCGGTAGTTCTTCTTTTGGCTCTTTTTCAGATAGATTGACATTATCTGAAAAGACCATTTTATCGTTCTGACAGTCGTAAACACCATACTCGAAATCCTCAGTGATCGATCTTTCTCTAATTTCAGCAGTAATCAAATACTCTAAATTAGACAAGTTGATCAAATCATTCGTACGTACTATATAATAGTTGTTAGCTACTTGCTCAATAGGATCTACACTAGGAAAATCCCTTCCATTTGCCTCGCAAAGTGAAGTGACAACATTGCGTAATGCTACTTGCACATTATGATTAAAAACCTGATCTTGTTGTTCTATAGCCCTATTGACCCAATAAATTTGGGTACTTACTATGCCTATCAAAGTGACAGTGGCAAGAATGATTAATATGCGAATGGGCGCATTTTTCATTGGGAAACGAGGCTTTCCTTCAAAAATACAGCCTTAGATGCTTTCCTTGATGGATTTAACATTTCATTAACAACCATTGTAGAACAGGTAGATACTTCCGAATAGGAAAATTTCTTTTATGAAGCATGTGCGTGTTCCATCCTTTCTCTACTTTTATGTCTTTATGGGGTATTAGCTCAGTTGGTTTAGAGCACTGCCTTGACAGGGCAGGGGTCACTGGTTCGAATCCAGTATATCCCACTTTAATGTGACAAATCAGAAGTCACTGGGCGGTTCGCCGTTCCAATCCAGTATATCCCTCTCTCATCTTAGAAGAAAAAACCTAACGATACTGTTGGTAGATTTTCGTCTTCGCCAAAAGCGTAATTGACATTCAAAACAATGGTGTTTAATGGACTCACCCATAAGCCGAACCCCTTTCCTGTGTGCCATTTATCAGAACTTTCGCCATCTAGCCATACTCTTCCTGTATCATGAAAGGCTAAAATTCCGAATTGACCTGGGAATATGTAGCTCCTAAAGGAAAATAGCTTAAGTCTTAAATCAATGTTGTGATAAAAAGAGGTCTGACCATAAAACCTAGTCCTTCTAGTTCCCCTTAGGTTTGATCGTCCTCCTAATGTATTCGCATTGAAGAAGTCAAACTCATTGGATGTATTATGCCCAAAACCAAAACGATTGGCGATAACTAATCTTGAAGGAACTTTTACAGATAAGAAAAATGCCCATTCTGCTCTCCATTGTGTCGTGCTTTTGGCGTTTGACTCTAAAGCCTCTAGGTTCTCCAACTCGGCAAAAGCAGTCATTCCTGAAGTTGGCATCACTTTACTATTTCTAGAATCCATTGAAACACCCACTTTAGAAGTAAAGTATCTATTGGTTGAAAAATCCTGATCTGGTAGACTAGATATAAATCTATTGGCCGTATTCTTTATTTCAACCGTGCGGAATCCAGAACCAACATAAAACTGCCCCTTAGTTCCTAAATTTTTCACCAAATCAACATCCAATTGAAAACGATCCATCCTTGTTCTGTAAAAATCAATAGCATCGTCATCAGGAGCAATAGATTGATCTTTTAGAAATTGACTCTCATTTCCTAGTCCAAAGAAATTATTTACGAAAAAAGGCTCCTGCCAAATGATGGCGGGTTTTACATCCCATTTTCCTAAGACGTCTGTAAAAACGCCTTCATATTCAACATTGAAGGAGCCTGTAGCAAGAGCTCCGTTTGCCGTAAGGGTATGTTTAGAAGCAAAAGGCAACTTACGCCAAGCGTGTTTTACATACGAAAAACCTCCTCCAAAAAACAATCCATCATCCGGGTTAAGGTTGACACTTAGAAGAGGCATAAGTCTATCAAATTTAAATGCCTTTCTATCATATTCATTGATGGAGGACTCCTCACTCAGATGCATCATTCCTTTTGAGTTTCCTTCAATCTTCGTGCTTTTCTTTCTATCGTAAACTTCTACGTTTTTTAATCTCTCAACGCCATTTCCATTAATGATCAGGTCTTTATCAGTGCCTCCTATTATCCTTATTTTAATATTGGAACTCGTATTTCCCTTTATCTCAAAAACATCTTCACCGTCTCTCCCATACAACCTTACTTCAGTAGTCTCTTCACTAGTAAAAAGCCTTTCATATATGACTTGCTCAAGGTTTCCCTCTTTCTTTCTTTTGGTCACAGTGATTAGTGTCTCATTTTCGCTGAGTTGATCTATCAGAAAATACTCATGTTTATCAGAGCCTAAAACCTCCACTTCTTTAGAAAGAAACAAATACAGTTCACGAGCATATCTTTCCATATCTGCTCTCCTAATTTTTAAATTGTCAATGATACTTTGACCTCCCTTTCTTTGTACTTGATCTGGCCATTCTGAGATGGCTTTTTCTATTACAACATCTGTCAAATTATTCTGAAGAAAATCTATCTGTTCTTGCCATTCGTCCCAGGACGGTTCATTCATAAAAGTCCTATCAAAAAAACGAGCATTTTGACTTAGCCCAGGAGCCCAATCAACTTTTTCATCAAACCCCTCAACTTTTGGAATGGCCCATTTTCTGGCTGCTATTTTGGGGATAATTCCATCATTGACGAAGAAAACTTGATCCCTGTCGCGCGGAATAGGACGATACATTTTCCCTTTTCCTTTTTTGTCAAATTCAGCCCACCTCCATTGATCATCATGTCTATCCCAATCACCTATCCACATGTCGAATAGTCTATTTCTGACAACAAAATTTTGGTCTACGATATTGTCATTGTCTATTTGAAGTTTATCCAATACATCGAAAGTACCCTCAACGTCTTTGGCTCCACCAAAAAATGGCTCACTAGCAGATTCCTTTGTTGGGCGTTCTTCGAAAACTGCAAGTGTTCCAGCAAAAACACTTTGAAATTGACCTAACAAAGGATCATCTGGAATCCATACAGGTTTTGGATTTGTATGATAAATCTGAGCAGCATCAGCAAGTGTTGGAATCACAAAAGCCCCATAGGGATGAGAAGAAGATATTTGATCTTGAACAACATCTTCTGCAAAGGTTTTTTGTAGGGCTACCGGTATGGCCTTTGCAGGATACTTTTCAATTGATCTGAGTACATATTGTTTTCCGTCATTTGCTTCTAGTCTTAATGATTTTGTTTGCTGACCTCCTCCTTTTTTGAGGATTTTTAACCCTCCTTTTTCCTTGGAAATATCAAACACATCTACTTCAACTGGGGTAGACCATACGTCTCTATAGTTTTCGCCCAACCATACTTTTTTTCGCTTACCAGCTACATATTGTTCACTCGCCACTGTTAAAACAGTACTATCACTAAAGTCTAATGCTCTATTATTCGATTTTCGCTCAATGAGTTCTTTTTTGTAAAGCGACTTTTCATACAAAAGTCCGTTTTCTACACCCCAAAACTTAACTTTAGACTCTCCAGAAGGAAGTAGATTTAATTCTGCAAATCCTTGTTCACTTTTGGCAAAAAGAGAGCCTTTTCCTTTTTTAATGAAAGTCGTTTTTGAGCCCGATCCACTGACAATAAAGTGATGTCCTTTCTGCTCTATTAGTTGTAAGCTATGCTCATGACCGGCCACATGAATGACGTTATTTGCCTCATTCATCGCATTGACAATTTGATTCATGATCGCCTTATATTTCAGGTTCGTGTTATCCTGAATATTACCAATCGTCTTTCTGAATAAAGGATGAATGCTTCCTAGGAAAGGAAGTGGTATATAAAATTTATCATTAAGTGACGTCAAAGGGAATAAATGGTCTTTCCATCCGAAGTTTCCATGGTGTTCCCCATAAGTATAAACTGGGTGATGTGCTGCCAAAACAATATGCTTTCCTTCATTTGCCTCTACTATATTTCTGAGGTCTTCCAGAGCTTCTAATGAACCTTTATTTCGACAAGCTTCATCCTCACCTGGCTTATCCCATCCGTGCAAAAAATATTGCGAATTAACGATTATCAAAGTAGCGTTCTCATTGATTGGTATTTCTGAAGGGCCTGGGCAACTTCCTCCTGGAAGAAATACTTCATCATTTTCGAAATATTCTGCAATGAAGTCATCCATGTTTTTTGATCGTTCCCAACCATAACTTCTACCTTGTGCCCAATCGTGATTGCCTGGAATCATGAATACTTTTCCTGGGAATTTTTTCATTACCTCTAGCTGAGGAATGAGCTTGTTTTCCATCTCAATTCTAAGTGGGTCTTCTCTGTCTGGTAACCCTTTAGGGTAAAGGTTATCTCCCAAGAAAATAAGTACATCTTCCGAAGAGGCTCCTTCTGTTTTTTTAACAAGAAAGTTCAGGTTTTTGTCCGGGTTTTTCGGCTCTCCAGCATCTCCAATTAAGAAGATTTTTTGGCCAAATAGTAAAGCAGGAAAAAGGAAAAGAACAACTATAAGATGCTTCATTTATTTGCTCTTTCGTTTAGGTAGAAACTTCAAGATATAGCCACGATCACCTTCTCCCTCACTCGATATATACATATCGCCAGATGGAGAAAAACACAAACCTTCCGGTTGTCCAAGCACTCTTGAAGAAATAGGATAAGTCGCTTTAATTTGCCCACTTTGATTGATAACAATAAGTAATTTCCCTACTGAAGAAAGGACATAATAAAACTGGTCTATCGGGTTAAAGGCAATAGCAGATGGTTTAAACTTTATTCGCTCTTTTACATAATCAAAATCTCTGTTTTCTTCCCAAAACTTCTCCAAGGAAGAGGCTGATATTTCAAAAAGTGGTTGATCAGTTAGTCTCATCTCAGTAAGATCAAAACCATATATAGCCCGATCTTTTCCTTTATTTCCCTCAACCTCGCCATTCTCTTTGCAAGCTATCAATAACCTATTATTTACAGGGTCATATCCAAGCCCTTCAGTATCGTTCTTTTTACTAAAATCATTTTCATACTTGGTTGTCTTTGGTTTTTTCTCCTTACTATATCGAAACTCGAATATGTCACCATCACTCTTCAAGACATATACATTTGAATCCGCCAACTCCACGCCTTCAAAATCGTCTGCTGAATGAAAAGTCATTGAGTGAGATATCTTTCTTTCAGATAAATCATATTCGAATACCCTCCCACTTTCATCATCAACAGCTAACACTGAATTTGATCCTTTAAATGAGAGTCCTGAAACCTCCTCGAGAACGTATGGTAGAAAGTACTTTTCAGAAGGAGATTTCAAATCATAAAAAACCTTGCTATTATCATTTACCAAAAACAAACTATCAGCACGCTGACCAAAAGTCTTTGAATCGCAACTATTTGTGAAAGAAACAATCCAGAAGAACAATAAAATGGCAAGACTCTTCTTTATGTATTTGAAGTATTTCATGAATAAATGTTGAAGACAACAACACTAATTTGGTTGAAATTTGTTCTAATTTGGAGAATTAATTAATGATTGTGGAGAATTCGATCATAAATGAGGTAAAAACGTACGTGGCAAACATTTTAAAGAATGAATTGTCGCAAGATATGACCTATCACTCATTGAAGCACACGGAAGAAGTGGTTAAGTCTTCACTTGAAATTGCCCGTAAGCAAGGGGTAAGTAAAGGTGATGAACTGATTATCCATATAGCAGCTTGGTTTCATGATTTGGGGTACTCTAAAGGGTGCGAAAATCATGAGGAGACCGGAGCTAGTATGGCTCAAGCATTTTTAAAAGATAAAGGGTGGTCACAATCGAAGATTAATCAAGTAATTGGGTGCATCATGGCTACCCAGATGCCTCAAAACCCACAGAATAGCTTAGAAAAAATAGTATGCGATGCTGATTTAATGCATTTGGCAAGGCCAGATTATTTAAAAAAAGCAGATCTCCTTCACAAGGAAATTCAAAAGGTGAAGGATATGGAAATTTCTGATGGAGAGTGGTTAAAAATGAATGAAGAATTTCTAGGCAAGCATTGTTTTTTTACAGAATACGCAAAGAAAAATTACGAACCAGCAGTAAAAGCCAACCTAAAAAAGGTGACTGAAAGATTAAAGTCATGGAAAAAAAAGACAAAATAGCTAAGCTGGAGAGCAAAATTGAAGAGCTAAAAGGAAAACTCAAATCAGCGAAAGAGCTGAGCCCAACTCGTGGAATTGAAACCATGTTTAGAACTACTTCCAAAAATCATATGGAGCTAAGTTCTATAGCTGATAACAAGGCCAACATTATGATTTCTATTAACTCAATCATTCTCTCCGTTTTAGTTTCAGTTCTAATAAGAAAGCTTGAGGAATATCCACATCTGACTATTCCTGGTATTGCTCTGTCAATAGTGTGCTTAGTCACCATTGTATTTGCTGTACTTGCCACTAGACCAAATATCACTAAAGGGAAGTTTGAGCACAAAGACATTTTAGCTAAGAAAACCAACTTGCTATTTTTTGGAAATTTTCATAGAATGAGTCTAAAAGACTATCAATGGGGAATGAAAGAAATGCTCCAAGATGCGGATTATTTATACGGTAGCATGATCAAAGACATCTATTTCTTAGGAGCTGTTCTGGGTAAAAAATATCGGTTGCTGAGATTCAGCTATACCATATTTATGTTCGGTTTTGTTATCTGTATTATTGGTTTTATAGTCGCCGAACTTTTTTTCAAATCTCCATACCCTTATTAATTCCAATCGATTAGTAAAGGCTTTAAATCACCCTTTCAAAAATTCATATGTGCTTGTTTGAGCTCGAATGTTTTTTTCCTGACTTGGCCTGACATTTTTCATTTTAGGGGATAGAAAAACACCTTTCACGTCATCTTTCCACTGAAGTTCAAGAATAGAGAGCAATTCATTCTTAATTGTTTCCTGATAAATAGGAAAGCATACCTCAACCCTACGATGAAGATTGCGATTCATCCAATCTGATGATCCTAAATAGATTTCCTTATCATTATGAAAGTAGAAAATTCTTCCGTGCTCTAAGTAGCGATCAACTATTCTCTTTACCTGCAACTTTTCATTAGGGATTAGACAGCAAATGCTTCTTACAATAAGCTTTACGTCTACACCTTTTTCTGCTGCTTCATACAGTTTAGCAATCAAGCTTTGCTCTTGAAGGTTATTGATTTTAATAAAGATGCGAGCCTCTTTACCAGCTTCAGCGTTTCTTATCTCTCGGTCAATTTTCTCTTCAAAAATTTCTCTTGCCCCAAATTGTGATACAATTAGGTGGCTGAACTTAGGAGGATCATTCTGAGTAAGTAAGAATTCGAATACATTTGATAGCTCGTTTGTCATTTCATCATGACAAGAAAGAAGGCCATGATCACAGTAGATTTCAGAAGTCTTTTCATTGAGATTACCCGTCCCAAAAAAGCCATACATTTTGTCTTTCTTCTTTACTAAAGCCACCTTTGCATGTACTTTCAACCCTGGCAAACTATAGACTATTTTGATACCTGCCTCCTGCATTCGTTTAGCCCAAAGTAAATTATTAGCCTCATCGAATCGAGCTTTTACCTCCATGAAAACAGAAACCTTTTTTCCATTGGAAGCAGCACTGATTAATGCCTCTCCAATGACTGAGTTCTTTGCCATTCTATAAAACGTGACATTGATTTCCTCTACTTCTGGATCTATAGCCGCCTCTCCAAAAAATTGAAGTAT
>JBGCFL010000028.1:0-7485 GCA_045106975.1 Ekhidna sp.
GATGCCGTGCTTATGCAATTCTTCTATTTCTTCTGGAAGGATAGTTCCTCCTCCTCCTCCAAACAACTTGATTTGATCCGCTCCTCGCTCTTTCAGCAAATCATACATGTACTTGAAGTACTCTACATGACCACCTTGATACGATGTAATAGCAATTGCTTGTGCGTCTTCTTGAATGGCACAATCCACGATTTCCTGTACAGCACGATTGTGTCCCAAGTGAATCACTTCACAGCCTGTAGACTGAATGATTCTTCGCATAATATTAATGGCGGCATCATGTCCATCAAATAGGGACGCTGCAGTTACAATTCGGATGTGATTCTTGGGTTTGTATATCTCAACGGCTGGGGTCATGTTGCTTTGTTTTTTGGAAGGGCAAAGATAGGGAGAATGGAAGTGATTTTTATTTCAAAATGTAGAATGATAAAATATAACTTTTCCGTTTAGTAGAATGTAGTCTCTAATTATTTAAATTGAAAGCCTAAAGTTTCACAGCCTATGCTAGATATAATAAATCAATTATTTGTAAAGCCAATTATAAGAAATGTATTTGGGAGCATCACTAAAAAAGCAAAAGATAGCAGCAATGGGAAATTGCCAAAATTGAGCTTTCAAAAATTTTCAATCCTAAATTTTAAAGGAATTGAAAGTGTTGAAATTGATCTTGCTAAAAACAGTCTGGTTTTGCTTCTTGGTTTGAATGAAAGTGGAAAAACTACAATTCTAAAAGCGGTAGAAGCATTTAGTTTTTTAAATGATCCTGATCAAGAATACAATCCTAAATTTTTTACAACTATTCGTAAAAAATCGGCCGTAGGAAGTAGTGAAAGCGCTAAAATAACAGCTACAATAAAAATTGATGATAAGCTTAGTGAAATAAAGTTGAAAAGTTTAGGAGACAAAGAGCTCAGCCCTAATGACATTGAAAATATTAATTCGTTTATCTATGATATAAATGAAAAAGGTGCAGTTACAATCTCTAGAGTGTTCCCATTTAAAAATGGAGTAGCTAAAAGATATTTTTATCAATTTGAAAGTGATCATCCCTTTGCAGAGAATAAGCTATCAAGTTATTTAGCACATGAAATAGTTAGCATCTGCCCATATATTATTTATTTCGAAGATTTCAAGGACAGAATTCCTGAAAAAATATATGTTAACAAAAAAAGAGAATCATTTGATCCAGTCTGGTATGATATAATTGATGGGTTATTTTATAACACTGACCCCAATTTTTCAATCGAAAATGTGAAGAAATTTCACTCTCCTAAAAATCCTATGTTGGATGATGCTGCAACTGTTGAAACAAGAGTAAATAAAACTTTAAATAAAACTTTTACAGAGAAATGGACAGACTTATCAGGAGTAAAGGAGATAGATACATCCGAACTTAAATATTACTACAATCAATCTACTCAATATTTTACGCTGAAAGTCAAAGATAAAGATGGCACTACTTACTCAGCAGATGAAAGAAGTAAAGGTGCATTATGGTATTTATCTTTTTTAATGAAAACTGAATTCAGAAGTAAAAAAATGAGAAAAAATTCTGGAAAACCAGTTTTCTTAATTGATGAACCTGCATCCAATTTACATTCATCTGCACAGCAAAATATGATTAATGATTTTAAGACTCTAGCAAAAGACACCTCTATTATTTACACAACCCATAGTCAATACTTGATCTCAACAGAAAACATTAGAAACACATATGTTATCGAAAAGAAAAACGGAAGTGTTTTAGCTCAAAAGTGGGGACAATATCTCAATGGACAAGATTCTCAAATATCATATTATCAACCTCTAGCAAATCTTTTGAATATAATTCCCAATTCATTCGAAGTACCTTGGAATAAATGTATTCTTACAGAAGGACCTTCCGACCGACATGTTATTATTTCGATGGCTCGCTTACTTTCAATTGAAAATCTACCTGTCATTTACCCTGGAACTTCCGCTAGTCAACTCTCAGCTTTAGTCGCTCTTAATATTGGTTGGAATTCTAAATTTAGAATACTTTTAGATGGAGACGATGCAGGCTATACAGCCGCAGATAAACTTAAAGAAAATCTTCTTTTAGACGATGAAATAGTTCATCTTCCAGGAGATAAGAAAATGATTGAAAAATGTTTTTCAAAAAAAGAAATGGAGAACATCAGGGATATCGTCTTGCCAGAAAATAAATCTTCGGAACTTAAGAAAAAAGAATTTGCTTCTGTTTGGGCACTTGTTGCCGAAAATGATGATTATGATGAGGAAATCAGTAAGGTGCTGACAAAAAAAACTTTAGATTTTTTCCTTAAATTAATTTCTTCTTTAATGGAATATTAAAAAGATCCTCAACTGAATTCAGAGTGACGATCGAAAAGAGAGTTGGAGTTTTGGCTTGGGGGTATAGAAATCCCCCTTACCCCCTTTTACAAAAAGGGGGAATTGCTTCGAATTAAAAGGTGCTCGTTGATCGATTTTTGCTTCTCTAGCAGATGCAAGGCTTAAGATCTACAAACCAAAAAAAATTAGCTCGACAAACTCCCCCTTAACAAAGGGGGAAGACCGAAGGTCAGGGAGATTTCCAATCTGATTGACTCTATGAAAAGACCCTAAACTGAATTCAGGGAGACGATCAAGCTATGGCATGTCAGTTTGTTTCTGAACTTGTGATAAAGTCTGATTTACTGGGGTGTTTAAATCCCCCTTGCCCCCTTCCAGAAGGGGGAGTTGCTTCGAGTGGAGGGTAGTAGTTAGATGAATTACTTTGTCGTTCTTTATTCATGTCAAATCTATTAGTCTGTAGAAGAGTTTCAACTTTTTGAAACTCCCCCTTAACAAGGGGGTGACTTGATTTTAAAAAAAATCAAGTTGGGGGATGTTTCACCATTGCTGCTATAAAAATTATTCTTATGTTGTCTCTCCATTATTTACTACATTTATTTAATGTACTACCTCCCCTACAACATGAACTTGAAGCAATTCTCTAAAGACTTGAGAAATAATAGCACTCTTGGGGAAATTCTTCTATGGCAAGAGCTGCGGGCAGGGCAAATCAAGGGATATAAATTCAATAGACAAAAACCTCTAGATAATTACATTGTTGATTTCTACTGTAAGCGATTGAATCTAGTCATTGAGGTGGATGGTAGTAGTCATTATCATGAAGAGGCACTGCTTCAAGACCAAGCAAGACAGGAAGTACTGGAAGCCATGGATTTGTCTTTCTTACGGTTTGATGATTTGGATGTCAAGCAAAATAGGGCTTTTGTGGTTCAGACTATTTTCGATTTTACTGAGAAGTGGGAGTTGGAGAATGGGGAATTGAGTAGATAAATCCCCTAACCCTCGAAACGTCGATCCACTTCCACGAGGGGGAATTGCTTCTAAAGAAAGAAATAGAAATTTAAAATGACTTGAATTTCTTGTCAAGGTGAGATGCATAGAAGCTGATAAATAACCCAATCAGACTTACGCCCCAAGCTGCATATATGGAGCTGTATGAAATATGGATGCTCATTAAGTTTAGCATTAAACCTGAGAGCCATATCAGTGAATTTCTCGCATTCAAAGTTTGAGGTAAAGTGCCACTAAGTCCTATTAATGGATTTAGTACATACCTATTTCTGTAAAGGATAAATAGATTCATCACAAGTAATACCGCCAACACATATGGTGTTCCTCTCCACTCCATTGAGATGGTTACCATGAGGATATTTCCAATGAGAGGAACTGCCATCACTGCTCCTAGTATTCTGTATCGGAAAGTGAAAAGTAGGTAGCCTATTACTACCTGAGCATACCCTATAAACCTTGCGTAAAGACCTAATCCATGAGGTTTTAGTTCTGCTTCTAGCCATGTAGGGCCAATCCACCCCAAGTATGCATGCTCATAGTAGAGCTTAGCCATACCTGACCCAAGAAATGTAAACCCTAAAAAGAGACATATAAATAATTCGCGCTGATTGTACAGTTTCTTTATCATGACATGATGATCAATATCATTAAAGATAAGTTACAAGTAAAATGAAATTTACTTGTAAGCTTTATCAATCAATTCCTATTAGAGTGATTCCATTTACCTCAAGTCACCCAACACTTCTTCCAATTCGTTCAACTGTTTTCCATAGATTAACTTCATCCATTTAACCGTAATGAAATAAACAAAGGCTGCAAATAAGAGGTATCCAACAAAAAATATCACTAGGTAACTTACTGGCACTTGCATTAAGAACCATTGAGTAAAAAGCTCTTCATTTCCATCGACTACTTGTCCCAACGTAAAAGCTAACAGAGGAAATGGAATTAATAGAGAACTGGATATGACCGCCACTTTGTAGACTTCCATGGTGAGCTTAAATTCATATATGAAAGTGTAGAGTGCACTTTGAGCTTGAGTATCTAGACTCTTAGTTTGCTTGAGAAACATCTTCATTTTCACAAGATATCCTAGCGTAATGAGTATGATTAATCCTGCAAAAAGAATATAAATGGTACGTGGAAGAGGGTACATCTCACCAATCAGAGGAGCAAGAATAAACACTACCATGATCAATAATTGACCCTTGATTTCAGAATTCATTTTCTTTCTAATTCTTGCTACTGGGAGTTGACTTTCTTTTTGAGAAGCTACCTCATCAGGTAAATTTATTGATGATGAATCCGTATCCATCTTTGATTTTATATCGTCAAAATTCATATCCTTGATCTTTTATGATTTTTTCTAATTTCTTTTTTGTTCGATTGAGTTTTACCCTGACATTGCCGGCAGTCATTCCAAGATTACTTGCTATTTCGTCTCCTGAAAACCCTTCAATAAACTGAAGAATCAATGCTTTTTCAATTTTATTCAATTGATGTACCGCTCTATAAAAATGAGCAAGTTGATTCTCCTTACCATCACTTTCAGAATTGGCAATTTTTTCTTCTAAACCAGTAATGTCACTTCCAATTACTTTCTTCTTTTCTTTCTTGAAATATAGAATAGCGGTATTCAATGCTACTCTATACATCCAACTGGAAAACTGACTTTTTCCTTGAAAAGAACTGTACGACTTCCACAACTGAAGTATTATTTCTTGAGAAAGATCCTCTCTATCGTCGGCATCTTCGAAATAAGTGCGAGATACTTTATGAATGATGCCCTTATGAGCTTCAATCTTTTTGAGAAAATCTGGTTCGGTTGTTTTCAATAGATTAAAATAAGGAAGAAGATAATTCAATCAAATCACCCTCTTCACATTTCTAAATTAAAGTACTGGAGATACAGTATATCCTTTCTTTCGAAGCAACTTAATTAATCCTTGTTCTCCTCCTAAATGAGCAGCTCCTACAGCTATGAATTTGGACTCTTTTTCTATCATAGAAGGTATTTTATTTACCCAGTTAGCATTTCTGTCATTGAGAATTATGTTGGTTACATTCTCATCCATAAACTTCTCCACGGTCAAAATTTCTAGCAGCTTGTTGACCTCCTCAGCCTTATACGAAGCAACCAGTTCATCAAACATATCCATGTATTCATCTATCAACATTAATTGCGAAAACAAAAAATCCGTTGTGTATGCCTTATTAAACATGTTTACTTGATCAGAGACAAGCTCCAATCCTCCGATGGTTTTGGACTCTGCGATGGCAATTGCCATCAATTCAGTCTCGTACATTTTAATATTTTGACAACCTAGTCCCTTTGCAAGCAAAAGTGAATTGACAGTCATCAAAGCATACTGATCCATAGCAGCCACTCCCATACCCACTCTAGCGAGAAGTAGCGTATCCAATTGCTCCAACTGACCTTCACTCAATATCTCCGAAATTTTTTGTTCACCTATAGCTAGCTGTTGCATCATTGCCATCTCTTCAGGACGTGAAAAGTCAAGCTCCATCATCAAGCCATCAGATTCCTTCAAAGCAGTTATTACTTTTTCTCCAATCGCAAAATCATCTTCGCAAAGCATATGTACTGTTCCGAACAGATATGATGATCCTTTCGCTCCGTTTCCTTCTACTTTCCATAATAGTGAATTTTCATTTTTCTCCTGAGCAGTTAGTACGGATATACCGGTAATTACCCCCACCATTAACATGATCACTTTTTTTAGTTTTGCATTTTTCATCTTTCTCTTGTTTTAAATCTTAATTGGGGGGTTAGTAAAATCCTGAACAGATTTGTTACAAAAAGTTTGAATTTATTTTTTGTTAGTAAGAATAAGGACGATTTATAATCAAAATACTTTAACTAAAATCTTTGAAGAACACCTTTTACAGTACATTTAGTGATATGAAATATTTCTGTTTCCTTTTACTAACCATGTCAAATGCTTCATGCGACGAAGCATCCAGTAATGATGATTTAGTGGATCAAACTTCTATTGGTGCTGATGTGACCAACGTAACCACATCTGGCTCTGAAAACGCCTTTTTCTTTTCTGTCACTATATCAAGTCCCGACACAGGATGTTCGCAATATGCTGACTGGTGGGAAGTGGTTTCCGAGTCAGGAGAATTGATCTATCGCAGAATTCTTCTTCACAGCCATGTCAATGAACAACCCTTTACCAGAAGCGGTGACGCAGTAAAGATCACTGATGAGACCATAGTCTGGGTGCGTGCCCATATGAATAACTCAGGATACACTGGTCATGTAATGAAAGGCTCCATAAAAGAAGGATTCAAAGTAGTAGAGTCACCGGAGGGCTTTGACGATTTGGACGCAGTGGAGCCATTACCAACCACATGTGCCTTTTAACAGTTATAGTCTTCGAACAACCTCCTTTATCATCACGCATAAACATTTAGACATGAAAAAACTTACTCTTACATCCCTACTAATCGCTACCTGCATGATATCTATGGCACAATCCTCAGAAAAAATAGTTCAACAACAATTAGACTTTTATAACAATCGTGATCTTACTGGATTCATGTCTCTGTTTGCTGAAGATGCTACACTTGTCAATCAATCAGATGGAAAAGTATTGGCAAAAGGAAAGCTCGAAGTTGAAAAAATATATGCTAACCTATTTGAGCAATCTCCCAATTTGAATTCAAAACTGGACAACAGAATGGTTCTTGGCAATACCGTAATAGATCATGAGCGAATAACTGGTCGTATGGGGAATTCCGAAGCAATTGAATTGATTGTGATCTATGAACTAAAAGAAGAAAAGATCTTCAGGTGTACAGTCATTCGAGGTGAATAAGAGCTACTCATTTATTTAACACAAGTTTCCTAATTCCCTATTTTCATGTATTGAGGTATTTCAAAAGGCGTAATTAAGAGGTAAATCTATTTCTTTCATCTTTTCTACAACTAATTTATTACTTTCACGTTTTCAACAACTAATAAAATCGAAAACCGATGAAAGGAACATACCTAGGTGAGCTAGAAGAATTAGTACTATTAACTGTTGGGTCATTGTTTGACGAAGCATATGGCGTAGCAGTAATGGACGAATTGCGTGAGCAGACTGGTCGCGACATGAACATAAGTGC
>JBGCFL010000029.1:0-6546 GCA_045106975.1 Ekhidna sp.
AACCGTGATTGGTATTGAGTATTACTGTTGGATGCGAGCAATGCTGAGATAGCTTTTGATCGTTTTGTGATAAGTACTCCAGCTGCACCAGCTTCTTGCTCAGAGATGTCTTCGATGGTCACTTCGAAAGGTATGGGGTCTTGAATTTTGTCATTCGCGGATTTAATAACTAAGCCGGAAGGGCTTATGGCAGTCATGCTGTATTCCAAACCCACTTGTCCTTGAAAAGAGCTATTGGGAAGATACCTTCCTGGAAACGTGTCTGATTCCACTAAAGTGACTTCATTGTTAGTTGAACTTAAAATGGACACGTTATAGCCACTCAGATCTTGCTTTGCCCCAGATTCAGGGTTTGTTTTATATATTCTCACGTAAGATTCATTAGTCTCTGTAGAGACTTTGCCATCTACCACAATGAGTTCATCTTTTTGTATGTCAAAATCAATGGACTCGGCACATCCGATAAAGCACATGAGTGATATGATTAATACTATATTCCTAATTTTGCCTTCAAAAGAATAAAGGTAAACGTCAAAAATATGTGTGATTAGTCCTTTCATAGGAATACTAGCTGTTTTTGTTTAGTCACCGAAACAGCTCTCACATTTCCAAGGACTTTAATATCACAATTTTCACAGCTGACATTACCTTCTATTGCAAATGGAAATGTGTCGAATATGAGTCCATTATTGCCAATTAGCTTTTCTATATCTGACCATAGTTTATAGGTTTGTGAGCTCATGGTTTCTTGTGTTACTTCAAAATAAGTACCCCAGTCATTTTGTCTATAGCAGCAAGATGCTGGAAAACATCCACGAAACGGGCCACAAGCTGGATCATAGAAAAACCAGCTAATGTCAACTTGCTCTGCCACAAGTAACCCATTTTCCTTCTCACATTCGCCAGGGAGCGCGCACTCAAAAAGAGCAAACTGATTTACATCAGTGATAGTAAGACTGTCGTTCGTAAAATAGTGCTCATAATCGTAACTAAACGTAAAAACTGATTGATACTGATCATTGTTTCTAGTGTCTATATTAGCTAGTATGGCTATTGATTTTTTGGTCAATAAGAATCCTGAAGAGCTGGTCTCTTGTTCTATGCTCTCTTTTAAAATCATTTCGAACGGAGCTGGATTTGGAACACGATCATTGGATGAACGGAGTACCAAACCTAATGGACTGGTTGCTTTCAAACGATATTCAAGTCCGATTTCACCACGAAAACTACTACTTGGAATGTATCTTCCTGGTAATGTGTCTGATTCCATAAAAGGAATTTCTTCGTTTTCAGAGCTCAATATTATTACATCATAACCGCTTTGATCTTGCTTTATGTCAGATTCTGAACTTGCTTTATATATTCTCACGTAAGATTCATTAGTCTCTGTAGAGACTTTCCCATCTACCACAATGAGCTCATCTTTTTGTATATCAAAATCAATGGACTCGGCACATCCGATAAAGCACATGAGTGATATGATTAATACTATATTCCTAATTTTGCCTTCAAAAGAATAAAGGTAAACGTCCAAAATATGTGTGATTAGTCCTTTCATAGGAATACTAGCTGTTTTTGTTTAGTCACCGAAACAGCTCTCACATTTCCAAGGACTTTAACATCACAATTTTCACAGCTGACATTACCTTCTATTGTAAATGGAAATGTGTCGAATACTAACCCATCATTGTCAATCAATTTCTCAATGTCTGACCAAAGTTTATAGGTCTGCGTACTCATAGTTTCTTGTGTTACTTCAAAGATGGTATCCCAGTCGGTTGCTCTAAAACAGCAGCTTGAAAAACACATGCCCCTTCTACCACACTCAGGGTTCCAAAAAAACCAGATTAAATCTTCTTGTTTAGTTATAAGTAATTCATTTGTCATCTGACATTCACTGGGAACTTCGCATTCAAAAAGTGAAAATTGATCTATATCAATTACATATAAAGTATCTTTTGTATAATGGTGTTGGTAAGAGTACTTAAAGGTGAAGCGGGATTGATACTGATCGTTTTTTCTTGTGTCCAGATCTGCTAAAACAGTAGTTGTCTTTCGAGTAATTAAGAATCCAGATTCGCTTGTTATTTGTTCTGTTGTGTCTTTTAGAACCATTTCGAATGGAGCTGGATTTGGAATACGATCATTTGATGAAAGTAGTACTAATCCGGATGGGCTAGTGGCTTTCAAGCGATATTCAAATCCGATTTTTCCACGAAAACTACTATTACGTGGAATGTATCTTCCAGCTAAAGTGTCTGATTCTATAAAAGGGATCTCTTCGTCCTCAGAACTTATTATCGAAACATCATATCCTTTTTGCCCTTGCTTTACGCTAGATTCTGGTCCGAGCTTGTACATTATTATATATGATCCATTGAGTTCGGTAGATACTTTGCCATCTACCACTAATAGTTCATCTCTCTCAATATCAAAATCAATAGATTCGGCACAACCCAAAAAGATAAATAATGATATGAAGAGTATTTTTTGTTTCATAAAAGGACTCTCATGGATTTATTTTTTTCACTCGTTACTCTAAAGTTTCCAATGACTTCCATTGGGCAATTATCGCAGGACAAATTACTGTCAAATGGAAATGGAAATGTATCAAATACGAGTCCATCATTACTTCTGAGGGACTCAATTTCTTTCCAAAATTGATAATTCTTTTTTGAGATAGTCTCCATAGTAATATCTACCAGAGTTTCGTATTCTAAAAAGCTTGTGCAGCATTCAGGTCCTTGACATCTTTGACCCCAGCTAGCTATTGAATCGCAATAGGGAGAACTTAGCTCAAAAAACCAAGTCACACTTTTTTCCAATCTTATCGTTTCTGTTATTTCTTCATTGCAATTTTTGTCTTCGCATGAGAATAGATATAAAAAATCGGACTCAGTTCTGTCATTCACTTCTAGGGAGTAATAGTGCTGATACGTATTGCGATATGAAATTCGAGCGTAATACTCACTTTTTTGAGCTTGAATACTTACTTGAATTGCTTTTCCAACCGTCTTTGCTAATTGTCCACCAGCATTACTTTCATCGAGATAAACACTGTCTTTAACTATCAAATCAAAATCGGCAGAGCTGCCAATAGAATCACTAAGAGAGGCGATTGTATAGCCATCAGGATGTATAGCATTTAAAAAATAGGATTCTCCAGTTAGCGCAGATTCTCCGCTGGGCAATACATAACCACCTACACTAGGTAAATATGCTAACTCAAGCTTATCCCCATTCGAATCAATAAAATTGACCTGGAAATCGTCAATATTTTTTCTAGTCTCACCACTGTTTTCATAGATTGCAACAAGTGTCTCTCCTTCGTTAGTAGACAATCTGGCATCAACAACTAGGATAGGGTTTACACTTTGTTCAAAATTAAATGGTTCTGCACAGCTAGTGATTAAATATAATAACATGATATATGCTGAATACTTCATAAAATGACTCTTAAAGATTTACTACTTTCAGAGGATACCCTAAAGTTGCCTAGAACTTCAAATGGACAATCATCACATTTTATGTTGCTTTCAAACTCAAATGGAAAAATGTCAAAAACAAGTCCATCGTTATTCCTGAGTTTTTCAATTTCCTTCCAGAATAGGTAGTTGTTTTTGGAGATTGTTTCCATTGTCACTTCTACCAGTGTCTCGTAATCAATAAAACTCCGACAACAGTCTGGGTCAGTACATATCATACCAACAGCAAACCTCGGATTACAAATGAGTGAATTACGCTCAAAGTACCAATTCACACTTTTTTCCAATCTTATTGTTTCTATTTCTTCATTGCAGTTTTTGTCTTGGCATGAGAATAGATATAAAAAATCAGACTCAGTTCTATCAATGACTTCTCGAGAGTAAAAGTGCTGATACGTATTGCGATATGAAATCCGAGCGTAATACTCACTTTTTTGAGGTTGGATGCTTACTTGAATCGCTTTCCCAACTGTTTTTGCTAACTGGCCACCAGTATTACTTTCATCGATATAAACACTGTCTTTAACTATCAAATCGAAATTGGCTGTGGCGCCAATAGAATCGCTAAGAGAGGTAATGGTATAGCCATCAGGGTGTGTAGCAATCAAAAAATAGGATTCTCCAATTAGCGCAGATTCTCCGCTGGGCAATACATAGCCACCTACATTTGGTAAATATGCTAACTCAAGTCTAGCCCCATTTGAATCAATAAAATTGACCTGAAAATCTTCAATGTTTCTGCTAGAGTCGCCATTGTTTTCATAGATTGCTACTAATGTTTCTCCTTCGTTAGTAGACAATCTGGCATCAACAACTAGGATAGGATTTTCACTTTGTTCAAAATCAAATGTTTCTGCGCAGCTAGTCAATATGCATATTAGTATGATGTATTTAGGCAACTTCATAAAATCACTACTTTTGATTTGCTGATTTCAGAGGATACTCTAAAGTTGCCTACAACTTCAAATGGGCAATCATCACATTTTATGTTGCTTTCAAACTCAAATGGGAAAATGTCAAAAACAAGTCCATCATTATTTCTGAGTTTTTCCACCTCTTTCCAGAATTGAAAAGTTGATTTAGAAATTGTCTCAAGATTGACTAGTAATTGAGTTTCATAATCATCAAAGCTAATGCAGCAGTCTTCTGATGGGCAGTTGCCATCATTAAATATCATCCGACATTCAGGAGAGTTTACTAGGAAAAACCATTTTACATTTCTTTCAATTCGGATTGTTTCAGTCATTTCTTGAGCGCAATTTTTACCCTCACATGAAAACAGATACAAGAAGTCAGGCTCTGTTCTATCTATTAATTCATTGGAATAATAATCTACATATGTATTTTGATAAGATATTTTTGAAAAATATTCTTCATGATCAGGTTGCAAACTGACTTCAACAGCTTTTCCAATAGTTCTGACTAATTGTCCACTCGTTTGAGGATTGGAGTCCAAAAACAATGTGTCCTTTATGTTTATTTCAAAATCGACTGATTCTTGAATTCTGTCGGGAGAGGATATGATCGAATATCCATCAGGATGTACTGCTCTTAGAAAATATTGCTCACCAATTGTTGCTGAATTCGGTAATGAAAAGGAGTAACCCTTGCTTTCCGTAGAATATGCAAGGGAAAAAATAGATCCATCGGAATCCACCACTTCTACTTGGAAATTTGATAGATTATTTCTTGCGCCAGCTTTATTTTCATAGATTTTAACAAGTGTCTTCCCTTCGTTGACAGAAAGCCTTGCATCCACAACTATTACGGACTGTTCGTTTTGTGGAAAGTTAATTGGCTCAGCGCAAGAGTATGCTCCAATAATCAGAAAGACAACTGTGAACAGCCTATTCATTAGATCTCAAATTTGTAAGTAAGAGTTGGGATGATGCTAGATATGCTTACTAGTTGATATGGCTGTGATGGGACTCCATCTTTTCTTGCAAAGAAGACTGTTGAGGCATTACTTCTACCGTATACATTGTAAAGTGATAGTACCCATCGGTCATTATTCTTTTTTGTTTTCCTAATTCTACTTTTAAAGGAAAGTGCCAAGTCTAGGCGATGATAGTCTGGTAACCTTACAGCATTTCGTTCCGGAAAGTAGGGGACATTTATACCATTGATTTGAATCACATTAGTAGGAGCAGAAGTAGGAGCTCCTGATGAAAAAATGAAATTTGCAGAAAGAGACCATTTTTTTGTCAGTTTGTAGTCAGCATTCATTTGGATATTGTGAGGTCTATCAGAGTAATAAGGATATTTTTCCCCATCGTTTATTACTTCAGAAGGGAAATTGCCAGTAGTCTGAATGAAGGCCCTAGAGTAGGTATAGGATGCCCACCCTTTCAGGTTTCCTTTCGTTTTGCTGAATAAGAATTCTATTCCGTAAGCAGTGCCATCACCACCAACGATAGATTGTTCTAACCTCTCATTTAAGACCAACTCTGCTCCATCCTTATAATCTACTAAGTCTTGCATTATTTTATAATAGCCTTCTAAAGTCATGAAAACATCCGAGCTGAGATTGATTTGATATCCTAATGAGAATTGATCTATTAGTGTTGGTTTTATAAATTGATCACTAGCCTTCCAAGCGCTAACTGGATTTATTAGTGCGGTGTTGGCTACTAAATGAAGAAACTGGTTGGTTCTTGTATATCCAGCTTTGATGGACATCCTGTCCCAACTCCAGTTCAGCCCAATTCTGGGTTCTAATCTTTTATAGCTGGAAATAAGATCTCCCTCACCATAAAATTTGTCCCCGATAATATTTTCATTGGTAAGAGGACTGTCCTCCTGATAAATACTGACGGAACGAAATCCTAAATTCCTAAAGATGGAATATCTCAGACCAGGGTTGATTGTCAGTTTGTCAAAAAGCTTCAATTCATAATTAATGTATAAGCCTATGCTTTGTACGTTTTCTTTTTCTAGAGCTTCATTCTGAATTCTTGAAATCTCTCCTTGAGCGGCAATCTCTCCTGAATTTATTTTGTATGAATTAAACTCTACACCAGCATCCAGTTCACCATCTCCAATTGCAGTGCTTAATGCTTGC
>JBGCFL010000003.1:0-7029 GCA_045106975.1 Ekhidna sp.
CTTTCATTTCCAAATCGTATCCAAAATCCATTTTAAGTACAATTAAAAACTATCCTTATCAGGGCTTACTTGCAATGGCTATTCCTCTGTTGTTTATTTTGAGGTTACGGAAAAAGCAATCTCCTAAGAAAAAGAAAAAATAACTTGAGATGCTACTACATAGCTGCACTCTCTAGCTTCTTCCACCTTGCCCCCATAATCAATACCCATAACATCCAAATGACTTCTCCCATTGTCATTAGGTCAAGTACTTCCATCACTACAGAACCTTTGAACCCTAGGAAGTATAAAAAGGCTGACAATGTATAGGCAGCACCCGCCAAGATTAAAAACCATCCCATTATTTTAGGAAAAAGAGGTGATTTCATCACCATATATGCTTGCGGAAGTAGCCATAAGCCCCAGAAAATAGTAGCTACAACCGTTCCATAGGTTTCCTGATTCAGTAATGCAATGACTTGATCAGGGCTGTCAAGCATA
Source organism: Ekhidna sp. (assembly GCA_045106975.1). GTDB lineage: Bacteria > Bacteroidota > Bacteroidia > Cytophagales > Cyclobacteriaceae > Ekhidna. The sequence goes on from JBGCFL010000003.1 coordinate 481, forward strand.
TCTAGCACAGCCATTTTATTAGAGATACTGAGCATGGTAATGGGCATTCCTAAAAAATTAAATATTGCCGTCATTCCTACTGCTTCCTTGAAGGAATTGTAAAACAGGCGATACAGAAACCACACTGCAACAAGACTAATCAACTGAGTAAACAAACTTCCAGCAATCCCCATTCGGAAGAGCATTTCATTATTGATGATATTTTCAGCGGTCAATGCTGGATTGCTCTTATCAATCAATTTTGATGGAATATATAGCAGATTGAACATTCCTATTGCTGCCCAGAGTGGATAAACAATTCTTAGTCCGAGTACAGCCTTCTTTTGTTGCGAGAGGTCATTCATTACAGTAGATGTTTGATACGATAAAAGGATGATGAATCAATCGGGTTAAAAGTTGCAAACTAAAATTAATACAATAAAAAAAGAGGCTGTCTCAAAAGTCTATTCTTCTCAATTAAATATCACATTGAGCTCGTTGAAATGTCCTTCATTTTATTGAAAGAGGTTTCGATAAACTCCACCTGACTTTAATTTTAACTTTTAAGATAGCCATTTTTATTCTTCACTAGAAGGTCCTCTATTTTGATTCCATCTCTAACTCTTCTCTTGGAAGCATTTCATCTCTCATGGCTGTGTTGTAGACAAAGCCTGCAACTATGGTAGCTATCTGCTTCAAGTCATCTATCACTAGTCGCTCATAGGTATCCATATTGGTGTGGTGCGTACGAGACCAGTATTCAACAGGATCTTGAATGAACTGAAAACCAGGGATACCGACAGCATCAAAACCAAGGTGATCCGTACCTCCCGTATTTCGTTTTGTTATCGTGGTATTTACCATGATATCATCAAAAGAGCCAAACCAATCCTTGAAGATAGGACCCACTTTTTCATTCCCTTGAAGGTATATTCCTCTTATTCTTCCCGTACCATTATCAATGTTATAATAGGCAGAAATTTTCTTTTGCTCTTTGGTCAGATTCATTGTTGCTGCATCTCCAAAATGATTTTTCACATAACCTTTTGATCCAAAAATACCTTGTTCTTCTCCTCCCCAAAGAGCAATTCTAACTGTCCTTTTTGGCTGTAAACCTGCAGCTTTCAAAATTCTCACTGCTTCCATCATCACAATTACGCCTGCTCCATTGTCTGTTGCTCCTGTTCCTCCATGCCATGAATCCAAGTGTCCACCTAGCATAACTACTTCCGATTTTAGCTTTCTATCTGAACCTGGGATCTCTGCAACAACATTGTAACCTTGTAAATCATCCGTTTTGAAGGTTGTTTTTACTTCTGCTTCCAATTCTACTTCTACTCCATTTTCAACTAACCTGGCTATCAGGTTAGCATGCTCAGGAGCCATCTCTAACTCACTTGTACCTTTCGGTGTATCTACTTTATAACCTTGTGGGCTACTCGTAAAAAGTGTTCCATGTCTACCATTTACTCCTTTTACGATGAGAGAAACCCCTTCCTCTGTCAAGAAAGTATTCAACGTTCCGCTGAATGACCTTCTCTTTCGCCAAGCTGCAATTTGCTCAGGCGTCCATCCGCCACCTTCAGCTTTCGGTTCTGTCATTTCATTCAGTTGCTCTTCGGTATACCTAAGCGCATCTGCTTTAAAGTTGGGAGATTGATCACCCCTAGGTTTGAAAGCTACTATAGCTCCGTTTAGTTTTCCTCTATACTTATCAAAGTCTTCTTCACTATTGATTTCCACAAAGACTACCTTGCCAGAAACTGGTCCATTGGTGCTCTCCGTCCATGCTTTTGGTACAGCAATAAATGGCATATAGTATGGTTTAGTCATAGCCACATAACTCTTATTGACTTCCCATCCTCTTCCAAACTCACCCCAAGGTTCTTTTTGAGCATTCTCCAATCCCCATTCAGTAAGTTGGTTGATCGCATAGGTAACTGCTCTTTCATACCCATTTGAATTGGATAAACGAGGACCAGCTTTATCTATCAGTTCGAAAGCAATTTGCTCTACTTGCGAATTATTGAGCCCTTCTTGCTTTATTTTTTCAATGGCTTCTGCATCGATTGTTTCTTGACTACTTGCTCCAAAAGCAAATAAGATCACTGGTATAAATAGTATTCTTTTCATAATGGGTGTTATCATTCGTGTTGATTGGTTTAAAACTACACAAGCAAAATTGAACTCTGAGTATTGTTTTATACGAATGGAATTTTGTACCTGATCTACTACCCCTTTATGAAAAGGCATATTCGGTAGATTAGAATAATATTCAAGCATAGGTAATACTCCAAATTTCAAAAATCGTATTTTTGCAGCTTCTAAACACCAACCTATGCGACTAGGCCAATTTGCTCGAAAATACGACATCAGAGTTCAGGACATTATTTCCTACCTCAACAAAAAGGACGAAGAAATTCACTCCAATACTAAACTAAGTGACGAGGATGAATCTGAAATTCTAGATTTCTTTGGCATAGAGCCAGAAGAAGAAGTGATTGAGCCTCCTCAAGTTGATATTGTAGAGTCGCAAGAAAAGATAGAGGAATCATCAGAAATTGAAGAAGAAAAGCCCGTCGAGGATGAGGATGCATGGATCGAGCAAGATGAACCGGTCATCGAGGAGAAATCCAAGAAAAAATCAACCAAAGAAAAGGCAATAGAAGTACCGAAAGAGAGTAAACCACTTCCATCAACACCTGAGGAAGATATTGCTTTAGCTGAAGGTGAGCTTGATGTTTTACCATCTCCTGAAGATAGAAACGAGGATATTGCTAATCAAGAAGAATCGAAGAAAGAAATAGAAGTAGTACCTCCTGTTGAGGATGAAAAGAAACTTGAGCCCAAAGAGGATGAAGTCATAGATACAGATCGATTGATGGAGTTGCTTGAGTCTGAAGAAGAGATACCTGAATTGGATAAGATCAAATTGATCAAAGCGTCTAAAAAAGAGCTTTCCGGTCTGAAAGTATTGGGCAAAGTAGATCTACCTGAACCAAAGAAGAAAGAAGCTGCCGAGGAGGAAAAAGAAGAGAGAAAAGTTCGTGATAAAAAATCAAAGCCTGTAGATGATGACTGGGAAGAGCGAAGATTAAAGGCCAAAGCAAAAAGACTGAAAAACGAAGCTCGAGTAGCTAAGCTTAAAAAAGAAAAAGAGGAGAGAGAAAGAATAGCTAGAAATGCTGTTCACTATAAACAAAAACTTACCTCTGTACCTGCCAAGAAAAAGGTAAAGGCGAAGAAAAAACCAACAGTTCAAGTTGAAAAAACACACAGCTCTCCCAACTTATCACAGAGCAAGTCTAAGAAGCAAACACAGAAAGAGCAGCCAAAATCTGCACTAGGTAAAATGTGGAAATGGCTTACTAATCCGGATCAGTGATTAATCTAAAAAAACCAATTGGTAGACTAAGACTGGTTGCCATTTTGGAAGGAATAAGTTATTTGATGCTTGGCATTACCATGCCTTTGAAATACATATTAGACATACCAGAACCCAATCTCGTTGTAGGAATGGCTCATGGATGGTTGTTCATCTTATATGTTATCCTCTGCCTTCAAAACATCCGAATGTATCACTGGAATTTCAAAATTTCTCTATTGATACTAGGTGCTTCACTCCTGCCCTTTGCAACATTCGTAGCAGACAATATCTTGTTTAAGCCAACGTCGGAATTAGATTGAATTAACAATAAGTTATACTTTCTTTATGATGTAGTCACATCATCATTTGTTCGTATCCTAATTGAAGAAGGTTATCGAAGAATGATTGTTCCTCAAAGAGTTTATATCTAATTTATGGGAGTATTAATGAAGTTCATTTGAGTTGAAATATTTGTTCCTAACGATACTATTCCTTTTCTTCAGTTCTTCTAGTTCTGCACAGAGCGGGTATGCTATAAGCCATGATAGTTTGCTTCAAATAGCAAACACAACTCAAGACACGATCCGTAAAATTGATGCTCTCAATAGATTAGCTTATCTAATGAGGGTGAATGATCCTGATAGTGCGCTAGTAATCGTAAAAGAGAGTGAAAGACTCTCTAGATTAATCAATTATGCAATAGGTATTGGCGATGCGAAAATGCGCGCAGCGAATGCCCAAACTCAACTTGGTAATTATCATTCGTCACTTGTGTTTTATCAGCAAGCGAATGATATTTATCATAATACCAACGATCAAATTCGCTACGCAAGCAGCTTAAACAATATTGGTGCCCTCTACACCACAATAGAGGATTTTAGCTTGGCTCTCCCCTACTTCATAGAGGCGACCACTATCTATGAGAAGCATAACCAAGAAAAAGAGGCAGTAAGTAGCCTTAATAACATTGGATACATATTTAAGATGCTGGAGCAATACGATACAGCGCTATATTATTTAAGAACGTCTTGGGAATACGGAAAAGAATCAAATGACGAGAGTGATGTATTATATGCTATTTATAATATAGGAAGCGTTTTTGCCAGAAACGGAAATATCGACTCTGCCTTTCTATACTTGGATAGAGCGCAATCTATAGCGGAGAAATTTAACGACTACTATGTCCAAAGTCTCATTAAAATAGACCTAGGAAATGTCTATATGCAATCTGGCAACCATTTAAAAGCACAAAAACATTTTGAAGAAGCGTACAAAATAGCCGATAATTCTGGGATGAGAGCTGAAGTTAGAGAAGCTTCCAAGTATTTGTCGGAAGTATTTGAGAATCTGGGCATGTATAAGGAGTCTAATCATTTTCACAAAATACATAAGGCAACAAGTGAAGATCTTCTTAACAGAGAGTTAACCAGACGAATTGCTTTTCAAGAAGCTCAGTATGAATACGAGCGAGCCAAAATAAGTGAAGACCTAGAGCGTCGTAAGTTTGAACTTGAAAGAGAGCGCGAACTATCAGATGCCATTTGGGCTAGAAACTCATTAATTGCAGGTCTTACTGCCATGGCAATTATTTTCTTTCTTCTTTACATAAATTTTTCTAGAAAGAGAACTGCGAATCTTGCCTTAACCAAGTTAAATGAGCAAATTGAACTTCAATCAGCAGAACTCATAGAGGTGAATAAAGAGATTCGGGTTATGAATGACAACCTTGAAATCACGGTAAACAAACGTACTGATCAACTAAAAATCAGAAACGAACAATTAAAAGAGTACTTATCTTCAAATTCTCATATTGTAAGAGCTCCATTGGCTCGTATTTTAGGATTGGTAGACCTTTATGACCCAAAAGATGATGAGAATTTAGATTTTATCATTGATGGTTTAAATGCCTCAGCCTTAGAGTTAGATAACGCACTGCGAGACATTAACGAAAAGTTAAGCAAGGAAAATTTTTAAGATTTTTTTTCTAATCTCTAATACCAAATGGTTTAGGTTGAAAATCTGCGGCCTCCTCTTTATCTGTAGTTCCACTTGGAGTTTTCTTTCTATCATAAGATATTTCTCGATAAAATGGAATTTCTGCAATTACGGAATGATGTTTAGTTGGACCTTTGATCTTTAAATGATGCATGCCCTCTTCAAGATTTCTTATTTGAATATAGGTAAGATATCCTCTCTGATTAGTCAATACCTTGTAATAGCTATACCACCTGTCAATTTTGACTAAATCATCATCAATCATCACTTTGTAGTAATTATCAACCACCATCAAATTCAGCGCAAATCTAGAAGTGTCAGGATATGCCTCGGCTAAAGAATCTAGTGGAGTGTACTCTAGCATATTATCTTCAAAAGCTATATTTCCAACAACAAAAACTTTTAAAACATCACTCTGAATAACATCAGATGGAATACTTGCCCTCATAGATGGATTAGACTCATTTTGGTCATCATAATATCCAAAATAGACGGCATCTCCAGCACCAGGCTCCCATAAAGAAAGTCTAGAATACGGATCTCCTGGATACTCTTTGCTAGCTATACTTCCTGCTCCCATAATACTTCCGAAAACAAAAATTAATAGAAATAAGAAAAGTACCCATTTATTGAAGTTAGTTACCAAACCATAGTAAATAGGTCTATAAAACCGAGATAAGGTAAGGATACTTACCACCTTATGTATTGGCCAAAAGACTTTATTAAACAACTTAAACCTTCTTAAGTAACCCAAAGAAACAAAGTCAATCAATCCTATAAACCCAATGGACAACACTGCCAATACATGGAATTGAAAATAATCAAATAGTGGCCCATCCCAGCTCATATCAAAGACCATGAAAAATAGGGTGAAGGGTATCACAACCAATACAAAAAAGTACAAGTATCCTCCTATCAGACTCATGAATAGCATGAATGAAACACTAAATAATGAGCTACTTATTTTTTCTAAACGAATTACGATTTGCTCATAAGAAGGGGTTTTGTTTATTTTTTCTTTAAACCTGCCTTTGTAATCCAGTTTATCTTCTTGAATCCCTTTGGGAAAGGTATAACTCAACCCCACCATACCAATCCATATTCCCCGACAAATTAGGTGTAAAATCAATCCTCCTATCAGCCAGTATATGCCCATCTTGAACAGAGCAACTAGGTTATTAATATCAGAAGAATTTCCAAAAATATTG
>JBGCFL010000030.1:0-16808 GCA_045106975.1 Ekhidna sp.
TTTGTCTTTAGAAAACGTTCTGAAAATAACTATGTCTTTTCATCCAGTGGTAAAGCAAGCTAGCCTGCTTTCAGATGATGCTGCAGCTAAAATACGACAAGCAAAAGGGCAATTTGATCCTAAGCTTCAATTGGACTACAGCCTGAAAGACTTCAAAGAAAAAGAGTATTATAACCTACTCAATACATCCTTGAAGGTGCCAACCTGGGTGGGCATAGAACCTAAAGTAGAATTTCTAAAAAACAGCGGAGAGTTTATCAATGAACAAAATAGGATTCCCGACGAAACTAATAATGAGCAAGTCGCGATAGGGTTCTCTATTCCATTAGGTAAAGGGCTATTCTTTGATGAAAGAAGAAATATGGTAAGGCAAGCAGAAGCATTCTCTCAAATTGCTGATGCGGAAAAAGTGAAACAAACCAACAAAATTTTGTTAGTAGTCATAAAAGATTACTGGAGCTGGTACCTCTCCTATCAAAGAGTTGAATTATTATCACAAGCCATGGATCTCGCAAATAATCTCTTTGAGAGAACGATCATTGATTATGAGTTTGGTGAAGCCTCTGTTGTAGACACACTTCAAGCAAAGATCAATCTCCAAAAAAGATCCGTAGATTATCGTAAATCACAACTAGATTTTGAGTTGGCCAAACTAAACATCTCAAAACACTTGTGGTCGCAAGATCTGATTCCATTGGAACTTCAAGAGAGTGTCATCCCAGATTCTGTCTCGCTATTTTCATTAATGCAAAATCAGAGCATCAAGGACGAAATAGAATTTGCATTAGAAAACCATCCTGAAGTGAATAAACTAGAGGGAAAAAGAAATCAACTCAACTACGAATTGAAGTGGAACAGAGAAAGCATTAAACCGAAAGCAGATTTATCCTATTCATTTATTGACGCTCCTCTCAACCCAAACTTTCAATCAAGTTCTATAGACTTTGGTGAAAATTATAAACTGGGAATTGATTTTGCTTTTCCTATTTTCCTAAGAAAAGAACGAGGTAAGATTCAGCAAACTAGATTGAAAATTCAAGATAATGAATATGCGGTAGCACAGAACCAATTAGAAATAAAAAATGAGGTATTAGGACAGTATGCTCAAAGCATTGCTCTGCAAGAACTATTTCAACAATACAAAGGTGTCTCTGATAATTACCAAAGATTGCTAGATGCTGAAATCATTAATCTGCAAAATGGTGAAACGGACCTTTTTAAGCTGAACATACAACAAGACAAATTCATTGAAGCCAAAAGTGACTTTTACGAAGCATTCTCTAAGTGGGAAAAAAGTAAAGCGGAGTATCACTATGCAACTGGTAAAGAATTTCTTGGTCTTTCCAATATGTTCGATATCAATACAAATCAATAATTAGATCTGTACGATTTCGAACGATTTTTTTCTTACATTTATGGTCTGTGATGAGTAAACGCCGTTTTGGTGACTTGGCACAATTGTCGCAACTATAAAATCAAACAATAGAAAAAAGTGGAAGAAGTAATTGATAAAATTTTAATAATAGATGACGATGAAGATGTGTTGTTGGCAGCTAAAATGCTGCTTAAAAAACACATTCGTGAAGTGGTGATCGAGAAAGACCCACGAAAAATTCCATTCCTTCTGAATAATGATAGCTTCGATGTAATACTTCTGGATATGAACTATAGCCAGGATACTACCTCTGGTAAAGAAGGGTTCTATTGGTTAGAGCAAATTCTAGAAAAAGACCCAAAAGCGGTTGTTATTCTCATCACCGCCTTTGGTGATGTAGAAATGGCTGTTCAAGCCCTCAAAGCCGGAGCAACAGATTTCGTCCTTAAACCATGGCAAAACGAAAAGCTACTTGCTACCCTTTCTAGCGCCTCTAGGCTTAAGAAAAGTTACAATGAAGTGAGCCAGCTGAAGCAAACAAGTAAGATTCTTCAAGCGGATAGTAGCAAAGCTTTTAAAGACATTATTGGTGAAAGTGACGCCATAAAGAAAGTATTCAAACTAATTGACAAGGTTGCTGCAACAGATGCCAATATTCTAATTCTTGGAGAGAATGGTACTGGAAAAGAACTAATTGCTCGTGCCATACATGAGAAATCAATGCGAAAGGAAAAGCCTTTCATAGGTGTAGATATGGGAGCCATTACTGAATCGCTTTTTGAAAGCGAGCTTTTTGGTCACAAAAAAGGATCTTTTACTGACGCAAAAGAGGACAGAGCAGGCAGATTTGAAGTCGCCAATGGAGGAACTTTATTTCTTGATGAAATTGGAAACCTTAGTCAGCCCCTTCAAAGCAAATTATTGACTGCCATTCAAAATAGAAAAGTCACAAGAATTGGTGAAAACAAAGAAGTATCTGTAGACATACGGCTGGTAAGTGCCACCAACATGCCTGTCTATGAAATGGTAAACGAAAACACCTTTAGACAAGATTTATTATACAGAATCAATACGGTTGAAATTCATCTGCCTCCGCTTAGAGAGCGAATGGAAGACATGGAAGAGCTCGCTAATCATTTTGTTAAAATGTATGCAGGAAAGTACCGCAAGAGCATAAGTGGAGTAGCTGAGACGACCGTCAAGAAATTACAGAAGTATCCTTGGCCTGGTAACATTCGAGAGCTTCAGCATGCTATTGAACGAGCCATTATTATGAGTGACAACTCACAATTGATGCCTGAGGATTTCTTTTTCTTAGCACAAAAACCAGATAGCGCCGTATCATTAGAACCTGATACTTACAACCTGGATGATATGGAAAGATCAGCCATCATGAAAGTGGTAAATAAGCATGAAGGCAATATTTCTAAAGCCGCTAAGGAACTTGGACTTACAAGAGCCTCTCTCTACCGTAGAATAGAAAAACATGGGATTTAAATCGTTCAAATTTCAGTTACTGATGAGAATAGTGCTCTTAATGGGCACTATGTTTCTATTTGCTAATCTCTATTATACAGATACCTATTTCTTTACCAAGTTTTTAGTGTTTGTTCTTCTACTGATTCAAGCATGGTACCTCTATTCATTTCATGAAAAGTCGAATAGAGAGATTGTTCATTTTTTAGAAAGCATACATTATGATGATTTTACTAATACCTATCCTGAAAAAAAATCTGGCTCTAGTAGAGATTCCCTATATCATGAATTCAACGAAATTTTAAAAAAATTCAGAGAAATACGTGCTGATAAAGAAGCACAACATCAATACCTCAGAACGATTGTTCAGCACATAGGTATTGGCATCATCACATTTGATAAAAAAGGCGAAGTACAAATCATTAATAGCGCAGCGAAAAAATTACTAGGCGTTACTTTAATTAAAAATATTCGTCAAGTAGAAAAAGATCACCCAAATCTCACCGGTACTTTTTTTGATTTAAAAACAGGAGGCCGAGATTTAGTAAAAATCACTCGAAATGAAGAAGAAATTCAATTAGCAATGTATGCTATTGAGCTTTCACTACGAGGAGAGGCTTTTAAGCTTATTTCCATTCAGAATATTCAATCTGAACTAGAGGAAAAAGAAATGGAGGCTTGGCAAAACCTAATTCGTGTATTAACACATGAGATCATGAATTCCGTAACTCCTATTTCTTCCCTAGCTGCCACTGTAGAAACTGAATTAAATGACTTTCTCAATAGTGACTCAGATTTAAGTGAAATCACAACAGATCAAGCAGAAGATTTCTACCTATCATTGAAAACAATACACAGAAGAAGTGATAGTTTAATAAAGTTTGTTTCTGATTTCAGAAACATGACTAGAATCAAGCTTCCAAATCTGGCAAGTGTAGAGATTAACGAAATGATTCAGCACGTACTCATGCTTTTAAGACCAGATATGGAACTTCATGGTATTGAGGTCAATTGCTCGGTCAAGCCAGAACTGACGGCACAAATAGATAAGGAACAAATAGAGCAAGTAGTAATCAATGTAGTTAAGAATGCTGTGCAAGCTTTGGCGGCAGGTGAAAAAGACGACAAAAGATTGACCATAACAGCCATGCCAACAGACTCTGGAGGAGTTTTCATAAGTGTAGCTGATAATGGAACTGGTATAGAGGAAGAAGCTTTGAAGAAAATTTTCATTCCATTCTTTACCACGAAGCAAAATGGTTCTGGAATTGGGTTAAGTCTCTCTAAGCAAATTATGAGAAAGCATGGCGGTAATATTACCGCGAAATCAACCATTGGAGAAGGGACGGAGTTTCTACTTAAGTTTGCGTCTTAGTTATAAGTAATAAGAATTAAGTGGAAAGAACTTGGGAATAGAGAAATTCGAAGATCTAGTAGCTTGGCAAAAGGCTCAAGATCTAGCAGTAAATATTTATTCTAACTTCAACCAGAATAAAGATTTTGGCTTTCGGGAGCAAATTCAACGAGCCTCAGTTTCTATTTCAAACAACATTGCAGAAGGCTTTGACAGAAGTAGTAATGCAGATTTTTCAAGGTTTCTATACATATCTCTTGCATCAACTAGCGAAGTAAAATCAATGCTATATTTAGCAGTTCGATTGAATGATGACTTGTCAAAAAATGATTGATTCCGCAAATGAGGTCTCTAAAATAATTAGAGGTTTAATTAAAACGCTTAATACTAGGAACTAATTACTTACTCCTAATATGAAATACATATTCATAGTTCAGGGTGAAGGAAGAGGACATATGACCCAAGCCATCTCCCTTTTTAAAATATTGAGTGAAGCAGGACATGAAGTATCACATGTAGTTGTTGGGAAAAGTAAAAGAAGAGAGCTCCCTGATTTTGTCGGAAAACAAATAAACTGTCCAATTACTAGGCTAGACAGCCCCAATTTTGTAGCAGATAAACATCAAAAGTCTGTCAATTTTACCCGTACCATATTCTTCAATCTAAGAAGGATGTCACATTTCATTTCCAGTGTCAACAGCATTGACAAAATAGTAAAAGAAGAAAAACCGGATGCGATCATCAACTTCTATGACTTTCTAGGTGGATTATATTTTCTCATTAAAAAACCCAAGATAAAGCACATTGCAATAGCACATCAGTTCATACTTAATCACTCTACATTTGAATTTCCGAAAGGAAGAGTCTATGACAAACTTTCAATGCTATTAGGAAATAGACTCACTTCAATCAAAGCTGATCTTGTGTTATCACTTTCTTTTCAACCTCTAGAAAGTGAGCCTAGCAAAAACTTGATCGTTACACCCCCACTCCTGAGAGAGGAGATTAAACAACAGAAAATCACTGAAGAAGATCACTTTTTGATCTATATGGTCAATCATGGATATTCGACACAAATAGAAGAGTTTCATAAAAAGTATCCTTCAATTCCACTTCATTGCTTTTGGGACAAACCTGGTGTACCTAAAGAACAGAAAATAGATGATACGCTTACATTTCATCAACTAGATGACATAAAATTCATAGAGCTCATGGCCTCATGCAAAGGCTATTTGACCACCGCTGGTTTCGAATCCATTTGCGAAGCGATGTACATGGGAAAACCTGTTCTTATGGTGCCTGTGAAAGGTCATTACGAACAATCGTGTAATGCCTTAGATGCCACAAATGCAGGAGCTGGGATATCCAGCGAAACTTTTGACCTTGAACTTTTATTAAACTACCTTCCCAATCATCAAAGTGTAAAAGAAGAGTTTAAAGGATGGTGTGAAAAATCATCTAGCACCTTTCTTACCAACCTAATCAAACATGTTAATTAGATTTTCAAATAATCCATTTAGACAAGCCTACGGCATTGCACTCAACAATAGAGTCAACATTTTTCTATTCATACTAATTAGCTTTATTGCAACACTACAGTATTACTATATAGAGCTTTTCGCAATGAGACCTCTGACTTTACCTGTAGTTCCAGTTACTATTTTAGGTGGAGCACTTGCCATATTTTTAGGATTTAGAAATAACAGTGCTTATGATCGGTGGTGGGAAGCTAGGAAAATATGGGGTGGTATTGTTAATGCTAGTAGAACCTTTGGCATGATGATTACCTCCTTTTCCTCAACTACTTTTTCTGATGGCAAAGTAGAACAAAGTGAAATTGACAAGTGGCAAGAAATGATGATATGTCGCCACATTGCATGGCTGTATGCTCTCAAAATGCATCTTAGAAAAATGAATTATTGGGAAAACTTAGAAAAATATTTACCTGAAAAAGAGATTGAAGAAATAAAGAAATTTCACAATAAACCAACTCAACTTCTCAAGAAACAAGGAAAAGAACTTCAACTAGCTTTTGAAAATGAAATAATTGAGGATTTCAGACACATGGAATTGGCGAATGTGATCAAAGAGTTTTACTCTCTTCAAGGCAAAGCCGAGCGTATTAAAGGAACTATTTTCCCCTACTATTACAATTACTTCACAGGAGTGTTTCTTTGGCTATTTATTATCTGTTTGCCATTCACACTTGTTCCACAGATGGGATGGACCACTATTCCTATGTCATTTGCCATTTCTTTTGTTTTCAAAATTTTAGATAAATCTGGCGCAATTACTGAAGACCCATTCGAAGGAAGAGCTTCTGACACTCCTATTTCTGCCATTACTAGAAATATAGAAATAGATCTATTAGAGATGATTGGACATAAAACGATTCCTGCTCCTATTGAACCAAAGACAACAAAATTGGGTGTCCTTTATTTAGACTAATATTCAGTTCAAATGGCGATTATAAGTAAGAAAAAAGAGATTTTCAGCATTAGTGAGCGACTCAGGCAGTACATAAAAAAGTATGACCGTGAAATTGATTTGCCGATCTATTACAGCGACTTACTTCGGTATGACAATTCAGTTCCTCTTTATGACAAAAAAGGAAATGACACACTTTGGGAGACCGTATTCTTTCCGCAAAGTGATATGGATCACATTTATAAGTCACTTAAAAAAGTGTACGCCATTATGAAAGCAAATGGTGATCTATCCGTCATGGATCACCTGATTATTGATAGAGTAGACCTATGTATTTATGGAAATACACAACCTTTTAGAATAAGAGTAGTCAATCAGATAAACGACAACTTTGACTATTTCTATATCAAAAATGCGGATGCTTCAAGGATTTACGGATTGGAGTTGGAGCATTTACTTTCTCCCAACAAGCTCAGTTATGTTGTGAATAAGAAGACACTGATTGAAGAACATATTGTAGGAGTACCAGCTGAATTATTCATTAAACAATACCTAGACAACCCAAACATCAATGAAATAAGACTTGCTAAAGAATTTGTAAAGTTTAATGAAAGATGTTTTGTACGACTACTGGGTGATATGCACTCAAGCAATTTTGTTATAGATATTACGCCTGATTTTGAAGATGTAGAATATAGACTAAGGGCTATTGATTTTGATCAACAATCGTATGAAGGAAGAAGAGCGATCTATCTCCCTCAATACTACACTCAGAACAATCCAATCATCAAAGTTGGTCTGAAACATATGACTCCAGAAACGGTGAAGCAATATCAGCGGGAAGAAAGGTCCAATATTGCCAAAAGAATGAAAGTAGAGAAAGTTAGAATTGATGATTTACTTTCTGCTATGAAACAGGAAACGCTTTCTAAACCGCAAAATGTAAAACAATTAAAAGAAGACTTAGCTAATTTCTACGAGGACAGAGACTTTTTAGAATGTGAATGCATGGGTGATCTAGTAGAACTTAGTCTTGAAATGCTCATTCGGAAGCCTAATTTGTATAAGGATTATTGAGTTAATTCCACCTTATAGCTTGGTAAGTAAAATTCGAATGTACTTCCCTCATTTGGCCTACTTATCACTTCTATAGTTGTATTATGTAACTCCATTATCTTCTTCACAATAGCCAACCCTAAACCTACTCCGTCACGGGCAGGTTCTCTTTTTGTCTGTCTATACCTATCAAAAATGGCAGATTGATCACTTTCTTTTATTCCTACTCCTGTATCTGATATAGCAATTTTCACACTTCGATCAGAGGGCAATAGTTTCAACTTTACCTCACCTCCTTCAGGAGTGTGTTTCAATGCATTGTCTAGTAAATTTTGAATCGCTCTTTCTACCAAACTAATATCTGCAAAAACCAGAGGTATATTAGGAGATGCATCCATCCCAATTTTAATGCTCTTTGTTTTACCTAATACTTGATATTTTGCCACCAAATCCATTGCCAAGTCAGTCATAGCAAAAGGTTCCTTTAAAGGTTCTATTTGCTTAGCTTCCAATTTAGAGTATTCGAAAAGTTGAGAAACTAGATGTGACAATTTCTCAGAACTACTTTTAATAATATCTAGGTATTTATCTTTCTCAACTTCAGACAACTTTGATTTTTTCATCTGAAGCGTCTCTATATATCCGTTTATAATAGAGAGTGGAGTGCGCAAATCATGCGATACGTTGGCAATGAGTTCTCTCCTAAGTACATCTACCGACTTGATTTCCTCCATGTTCTTTTCAATCGTATCCGCCATCTCATTAAAATTAGACGCCAGAATTGACAAGTCTGCACGCTCTGGGTTTTCTATTCTGATGTTTAAGTCGCCTTCTCTAAACCTTCTCACACTATCTATTACTGATCTCAAATTCTTAGTTAAAAACCAGAAACTTATCAGTCCGAGAAAGAGCACAAAAACCATGGTAAGTAGAGATGCTCCTATGCCAAGCTTCATAAAATATCCGGAGAAAAGAGAAGAAGAAACAGCATCTAATTCCTGACCAGCTAAAACAATAT
Source organism: Ekhidna sp. (assembly GCA_045106975.1). GTDB lineage: Bacteria > Bacteroidota > Bacteroidia > Cytophagales > Cyclobacteriaceae > Ekhidna. The sequence continues at coordinate 8,707 of JBGCFL010000030.1, forward strand.
AGATATATCCTTCTCTATCATCATGACTGAATTTAGCCGCCGAAAATATTTTCTTTCTATCTGCATCACGAGGATCATCACCTAACAAATACTTACCACCATCTGATTTTATAAATTCATTGACTGGCTCTAAGTCTACATATTGAACGGGATTATTCGGATCATCATGACTTAATACCACAGAATATTGAATGGCTCCCTTATTATCCAAAAGATATACTTCTATACCCCTATTTACGGCCATCATATCGTGCATCAAGTCGCCAAACAAAGGCTTATTTATCTCGCCATCATCCAAAAAAGGAGAAGCTCCGTTAAATTTTTCCTCTATTAAATGATTCGCCAACCGCGCATTAAGTTTCTGAGATCGTTCCTCAAAATGCTTATTGGTAAGGTAGATAGTAATGAAAACATAGGACACTCCCATTAAGACCACTAGAAGGAAAAACATCATTCCCAACTTTGACATGAGTCTATTGGTCAACAAATTTTTAGTCTTACTCATAGTTCTTCATTGAATTTATAACCGATACCCCATGTTGTCAAAATGAATTTTGGATGTGCCATATCTGACTCAATTTTGGCTCTTAAGCGATTAATATGAGAGTTGACAGTGTGCTCATATCCATCAAAGTCATAGCCCCATATCAATTTCAAAAGATCACTACGAGAGTAACTTTTTCCAGGGTGTGATGCCATTAGTATTAATAGCTCAAACTCTTTAGGCGAAAGCTCAATACGGTTGCTCCCTAATTGCACTTTCCTTTTTTCTATGTCAATAGATAAGTCATCAAATGAAAGCTGCGCTGAATCATGGGAAATACTCTCTTTGATCAGCTTTGTTCTGCGAAAGATAGCCTTTACTCTGGCTATAAATTCCCTGACACTAAAAGGTTTAGTGATATAATCATCTGCGCCCACTTCTAAGCCCAACACACGGTCTATCTCTTCAGATTTTGCAGTCAGCATGATAATGGGAGTATTTTGATTCATTCTGATTTTTTGACAGACCTCTATCCCATCCATTTCAGGTAGGGCTATATCCAAGATTATCAAATCCGGATTTTCAGATTTAGAAAGAGCTAGCCCTTTCGCTCCATCCATCGCTTTTACAACATCACAGGAAAGATCCTTTAAGTGTATTTCAAGCAAATTGATGATCTCAATATCATCTTCTATTACAAGTACTTTTGGCATACACCTCGAAGCAACTAAAAACTTATCACAGAAGTATCACAGATCAATATCAAAATGAATGACAAGTCGTGAAGATGTCATCTAGAATGGAACTCCATTTGAATGAAAATAATGTAAGTTACTGATAGTCAATGGATATGATTTTTTATTAGCAGTGATTAAAATGTTAAATTCTTGTGATCCTTTCACAATACTTAGCATCTTATTTTGTATCAAACAAAAAAGAACTCTAATGAAAAAATTACTATTCACAATGACTATTGCTGGCTTGCTATTATCCAGCTGTGGTGAAGATGACGGAGCAGCAATTGTTCCTGATGCAGGAACTTTATCTGGTGGTCCCTTTTCTTTTGTAGTAGATGGAACTCCTGACATGGTATCAGGTATCTCAGTAGCCGGCACACCTATAGGCTCTGAAAGCACTTTCGTAATTACAGACGCAGATAACAATATTTTAGGAATGCCTCCTACCCTTGAGGCATTGGAAGGAGTAGATTTTGATGGAGCGGGTGTTGGAGTATGTTTCATTTGGTACCTGAGATATGAAGGAGACCTTGCAGGATTAGAAGAAGGCATGAGTACCAATGACATAGACGGATCATTCGCCTTATCTAACTCAATTATGGTAACAAGATCAGCTTTAAATGCAGGAACACTTACTGGTGGCCCTTTCACATTCATAGTAGATGGTACGCCAGATATGGTGTCAGGAATTTCTCTTGACAATTCTGAGGCTACTGGAGATAATAATACTTGGTTGATTACAAATGAAGAAGGAGAAATACTTGGAATGCCGCCAAGTCTAGAAGCTGTAGAAGGAGTAAACTTTGACGGTGCTGGAGCAGGAGTTTGCTTTATCTGGTACATGAGATACGGGGATGATTTGACAGGATTAGCTGTAGGTGCAAATACTTCAGATTTAGACGCTGAAAAATATGGTCTCTCTAATTCTATTATGGTTACAAGAAATGCAATGAATGCAGGCACGATTTCAGGTGGACCATTCACCTTCGTTGTAGACGGAATAGAAGATAATGTAAGTGGAATTTCAATAGACAATTCTGAAGCAATTGGTGACAATAGTACTTGGGTAATCACAAATGAAGCTGGTGAAATTTTAGGGTTGCCTAAGACGATGATGGATGTTGAAGCTGTGAACTTTAATGGTGCCGGTGTTGGCGTTTGTTTCATCTGGTATATGAGACATGGTGATGCTCTTACAAATCTTGAAGTAGGAGTTAACACAGATAATTTAACTATGGGAACATTTGCTCTTTCCAACTCGATTATGGTAACGAGAAATGAAAATGGAAATATGGCATTGAATCTGACTGGACTAGAAGACTTGGGAGATAACTTTGCTTATGAAGGATGGGTTATTGTTGACGGATCTCCCGTGTCTACAGGCACTTTTAGTGTAGATGGATCAGGGAATTTATCACAAACTGACTTTCCGGTAAATGGAGTGAGTCTCGCTTCTGCTAGCATGTTTGTACTTTCTATTGAGCCAGTTCCAGATACTGATCCTGCTCCAGCAGCAACCAAAATTTTATCTGGGCCTTTTTCGGGATCCAATGCAACAGTAAGCACTGGAACAGTTGGATCAGGATTTGAAGACGCGACAGGGAAATATATTATCGCAACACCTACAGGAACAGGAGCTAGTGAAGAAGAATTTAGCGGAATTTGGTTCTTGGATAATAGTTCTGGATCGGCTGTTGCTGGACTTGACCTGCCTACATTGGCTGATGGCTGGAAATATGAAGGTTGGGTTGTCATAGACGGAACACCGGTTTCTACAGGCACATTTACAAGCGCAACTGGCTCTGATGATAGTGCTCCGTTTAGTGGTAGCAACGCTGGCCCAGCATATCCTGGTGAGGATTTCCTTACTAATGCTCCTGCAGGATTAACTTTCCCAACGGACCTTAGATCTCAGACTGCTGTGATTTCTATAGAACCGAGTCCGGATAATAGCGCTAGTCCATTTGCATTAAAACCTTTGGCGGGTATGATTCCAGCTACTTTGTCGGGACCAGCGAGCCTAGGAAACAATGTGACAGCATCATTTCCATCAGGAAGTGTCTCAAGATAATTATGGTGATAGGTTAGTTATCGTGTGATTTCGATGCTAGAGACCCGACTGAGAAGTCGGGTTTTTTTATGCAGTAAGCTTTTAATAGAAATAAATCATTAATTGAGGTCGAAGTTTCTCTAGTGTTTTTTTCTCACTCCTGCAGTCATCTCGTTAGAGATCTTATACATTGTTAATGGTGCAAACCCGAATTAATTGACGTATAAGATTCCTGCGGAATGACTTACTTTATGTAGAAGGAGTGCTTCTCAAACAAAACATCACCCCACCCCTAGAGTCATCTCGTTAGAGATCTTATGCACTATCAAAGACTATAATTGCTTATCTAAACGAGGAGAAGATTCCTACGGAATGACTTGCTATATGTAAAAAGAGTGCTTCTCTAAAAGGTCACCCCACCCCTGCAGTCATCTCGCCAGAGATCTTATGCATACTAATACCCTATTAAAGGCTTTCCCTATTTTTGCTATATGTCAAACAACTACTTTGTGTACATAACGACTAATTCAACAAAAAGCACCTTCTATACAGGAATGACAAATAATCTGGAACAAAGAATAATCGAGCATTATCTCAATAGAGGTCAGCGGAAAACTTTTGCAGGACGATATTATTGTTACTATTTGCTTTACTACGATAGATTCCAAAGTCCTTCGATGGCGATAGAAAGAGAAAAGGAAATAAAAGATTGGAATAGATCTCTAAAAGAGAGGCTGATAAATGAATTCAATCCTTCTTGTAAATTTCTCAATAGCGAAATCATGCAGTGGCCACCTGATTCAGGGATTCTATCTAGAACATAGAGGATCATCTTTCAATGTAATTTTATCACCCCTGCAGTCATCTCGTTAGAGATTTTATGCGGTATTAAAAGCATAAACTCAGATTTTATCAATGTATAAGATTCCTACGGAATGACTTGCTTTGAGTAGAAAGGACTTATTAGCTGGAGTCGCATTTTCTACAGTACCAATTTCTACCCCTACAGTCATCTCGTTAGAGATCTTATGCGGTATTAAAGGTATAAACTCAGATTTTATCAATGTATAAGATTCCTACGGAATGACTTGCTTTGAGTAGAGAGGAATTATCATTGAGATCAAAGTTTCTGCAGTAGCTATTTCCTACCCCTGCAGTCATCTCGCTAGAGATCTTATGCGTTATTTAAAGCATAAATACAGGTTCTATCAATCTATAAGATTCCTACGGAATGACTTGCTTTGAGTAGAGAGGACTTATTAATTGAGATCAAAGTTTCTACAGTAGCTATTTCCCACCCCTGCAGTCATCTCGTTAGAGATCTTATGCGGTATTAAAGGTATAAACTCAGATTTTATCAATGTATAAGATTCCTACGGAATGACTTGCTATATGTAGAAAGAGTACTTCTCCAAAAGATCACCCCCTACTCCTGCAGTCATCTCGCTAGAGATCCTATGCACTTTTAAGAGACTTCTTTGATTATTTGTAAAATAGACTATGTAAGAAAAACACCATTTCCCGCTCTTACTTCAACCATCTCATTGATAGTAGTGGATAATTCATATCCCTTATAGTTAGCATAAATAGGGAACTTACCATGTGTTCTAAGCACTAGTACTGCCGTCTCTACTTTCTTTACTTCCAAAGTGAGCAACTTCGTAAGACTGTAAGCCAGTGTTCTCCCGCTATTGAGAACATCATCACACAAGATCACTGTCTTATTTTTTAGCTCTTCTATATCACCATCTATGATGATATCCTTGTTTAATGGATTTTCTTTATCTAAAGAAATAGAATAGCAAATTGAGTCTGTCCCCTTTATTTCTCCAAGATTTGAATTGAGTTGCTCAGCTAATTTTTTACCTCCTGGTTCCACTCCTACAATCACCACATCATCCTCCATGTTATTTTCATGGATTTGATAGGCGATTCGTTTGACTATTTGATCAACCTTAGATTGAGATAAAATTTGGTTATCAGTCATTTTCAGGTACAGGCAGTACTTTGCTGTCCTTGAAAGTAGAAAGGATAATCATGGATTGCAAGCCATCTACGACTTCAATCTCCGATACCTTTTCCAACATTAGTTGCTGATAAGTTTGAATATCACTTGATATCACTTTCAAAATAAAATCGCCAGATCCAGTGATATGATGACACTCAATGATCTCAGGAATATTGTTAATTTCCCCAATAAATAAATCAATGTTCTTCTTATTGTGTCCTTTAAGTGAAACCTGAACGAAAGTATGAACACCCAAACCAATTTTATCAGTATCTAACTTCGCATGGTAACTTTTAATAATACCTGAAGTCTCCAATTTTTTTACACGTTCCAAAGTTGGAGCAGGCGAAAGCCCGATATCTTTTGAAAGCTGTGCATTGGTAATTTTCGCATTAGACTGAAGAATATCTAAAATCTTTCGATCGATTTTATCCAATTTCACGCGGGTCGATTGCATTTTCATAAGTGTTGCCTATTTGGTATGCGACTGTAAATGAATCAGTCATTATTAAAGAGCGAAATATTATTTGCTGCAAAATTAATAATATTATTAAAAATTCTGATTACCAATCAAATAATCACTGAACCAATAACAATTAATTGTGATGCGACCCTAACAGGCTCTGCTTAAAGTTTAAAAATGCGGTAAGTAGTGATTTTTCCATTCAGCTCAATAGTCACCAAATAGATTCCTGTACTCAGTGCGGACATATCTATAAAGACATTATTGAGTCCCTCACTAAAATCAAATGTTTGAGATTGCTCTATTTTCCCAGCAGAGTTCATAAGAGACACAGTTGTTTGAGTACCCTCAGGCAGTACTACTTTCATTCTAAACTCATCTCGAACTGGATTAGGAAATGGAGCTTCAATCTGTACTTTTGGTTCAAGTGTCAAACATCTTTCGTTATTCAAAGGATTAATATCTTCAAATTCTTGATACTGAGATTGAAGATTAACGCATAAGAATGAAGGCTTAGAGAAAGTGAGAGGAATACCAACATCCAAGGCAATTCGTTCAGTTGCACCAATGTCTATCAACTCTAACACCTGCTCTGATGTGCCCAACTTATCTTCCAGATTAATGAAAACGTCAATCACTTCTACAGGGAGATTACTAAGATTTTGTATATCTAGGAATAGTTGACCTATCCCATTCTGCTCCACGATTTCAAAATTTTGAATCACTAAATCTACTTCGGGAATGGCAATCAAAATAGTTGTGAGAGTGGTATCAGAGCAACCAGAAGCATTAGTACTGACCAAACTGATTTCATGCTCTCCTACTTCCGAAAAGGTGATACTTGCATTATCCACATTACTAGCGAAGGATACGTCATTACGATACCATTCATTTGAAGTACCTCCAATGCTTGTATTGGTAAACGTAATTTCATCTCCGGGGAGACCATATGTTTTTGAAGAGGTAAAGGAGGACTCAGGTGTCGGATTGATTATCAAATCTTGAAAAGAAGAAAGCAAACAGCCTGCTTCTGTTTCCACCTCAAGCTCTACAGAATAGGTACCCGCATCTAGTTCTTCAACAAAGACCTGTGTTCCATTCCCGATAGACGCCCCATCTAACATCCAGTTTCGAGATAGTATAGCATCTTCAAAGTCAGTAGAAATATCAAAAAGTGAGATGACTTCATTGCTACAAATTCCATCGAAGGAAAAGTCCACCGATGGGAGTTGTAATACTTCAATAGTCTTTGTTATCGTTTCTGTGCAAAAATTTTCAGCTGTTACTTCTAGTGTCACATCAAAAAATCCGTTAGCAATAAAGACATGACTCACCTCTTCTGTATTGTAGGTTTCTCCTTCTATTGTCCACAGCCATTGAGTGATAGAGTTACCAACACTCGATGTGATATCAGTAAATGTGGAGACTTCTCCTAGACAGCCAATCACGAAGGAAAAATCAGGTTCAGGAGTATTGCGAATATCCACCTGTTCTTCGTAGGCTGATGTGCAGCCATTGGAACTGCTGGTCACCAAACGAATGGTTTTAATACCTGAACTTTCAAATTCAAGAATAGGGTTTTGCTGCATTGATTGTGCTATTCCATCTACTAGCCATGTCCACCCTACAATATCTGCATTTTCTACTACGGTCATGTCCGTAAACTGAACACCCGAGGTAGATGAGCAAGCCAGTTCAAAGTCAAAGTTCACGACAGGGATATCTGACACAATCACTTCATTGGTTACTTCACTACTGCATCCATTGCTGTCAGTTGAAGTTAAAGTAGTCATATAGCTCCCTGCCTCTTCATACAAGTGAGTAGGATTCTCCGAAGTAGACTCAAATCCATCTCCGAAATTCCAATGATAACTATCTGCATTTTCACTTGTGTTAGTAAAAGTGGTGATTTCGTTTTGGCATACTACATTGGAGATGAAAGCGGAAGTTGGGCCAGTTAGAACTTCAATCGTTTGTTCAAACACAGTTTCGCAACCAGGAATAGAGGCTGTAAGTCTAATCGTTTTTGCCCCTGAAGAACTATAAGTGAATGAAGCATCTTTTGTGGTTACTTCTGTGCCTTCCCCGAAATCCCATAAATAGCTAATGACTTCTTCTAGTCCTGTCTCATCGGTTGTATTCGTGAAAATGAATGCTGTCTCTTGACAGAAAATGGATGTATTGATGGTGAATGAAGGCGTTGGTGGCTCTGGGTAGATAGTGATTTCTTGTTCGGTAAAGTTGGTACACGTACCATTGCTCACATCTAGCCTCACTGTGTATGATCCTGTTGATAAATATTGATGTGTTGGAATTTCTTCCGTGGATGTAGTTCCATCTCCAAAGTTCCAACAGATCGG